>NZ_JARZHI010000029.1:0-128195 GCF_029946465.1 Polyangium sorediatum | reverse complement strand
CCATCCCGAACTCGGAAGTTAAGCTCCTTGGAGCCGATGGTACTGCTGGGGTGACTCAGTGGGAGAGTAGGACGCCGCCGGGTCTTTTTCTAAAGCCTGCAAGTGAAAACTTGCAGGCTTTTCTTTTTCCATCATCTAGTTTTTCATCCGGCATGCCCACCAACTTTGGTCCCGTGTTCGCGCTCAGCGACGCTTTGCTCGAAGACATCGCCACACATCGTCCTACCTCGGCCACGTTCTGGGGCGTCCGGGGACATGACCACGCCTGGGACGATTTTGGCCCCGAAGGCGCGGCGTCCACGGCGGCGATGCTGTCGAAGTATCGCCGGCAGCTCGATGCTCTTCCTGCGCCCGAGCGAATCCAGGACCGGATCGCCGCGCGGGTCATGCGCGACTTCCTGGACGTCGAGCTCGACCGCATCGTTCAGGGCGATCATTTCGTCGACCTCAACAACATCGCCTCCCCCTTCCAGCACATCCGCATGGTGCTCGATGTCATGGACACGAGCTCACGTGCCGGCTGGGAGAGCATGATCGCGCGCCTGTCGACGATCGATCGCGCGACCTCGTCCTATCGCAAAGCCCTCGAGGAGGGGCTTCGTCGTGGGAAAACCGCGGCCAAACGCCAGGTCGATGCGGTTCTCGCCCAGGGACGCGTGCACGCGGGGGAGGGCTCCTTCTTCCGCACGCTTGCGCCGGCGTTCGCGCAGAGCAGCGCGTTCGATCCTGCCCTCGCCGAATCGCTCGAGCGCGGGATCGTGCACGCACGCCACGCCTACGGCGAGCTGACCGAATGGATCGAGAAGACCTATCGTCCCGCCGCACGCATCGAGGAAGGCGTTGGTGAAGAGGTCTACGCGCGCAAAGCGCGAGGTTTTCTCGGTATCTCGATCGATCTACGCGAGACGTTTGCCTGGGGGTTCGCGCAAATCCGAGAGATCGACGCTCGCATGCGCGAAGTTGCTGCTCAGATTCAGCCTGGCGCCTCGATCGACGACGTCATCCGCTTGCTCGAGACCGATCCGGCTCGATGCGCTCACGGCCCCGAAGACCTCGTCCGCATCGTCGGTGAGTGGCAGGCGCGCGCCGTGGATGCGCTCGCCGGTGTGCACTTCGACATCCCGACCCCCGCGCGTCGGGTCGACGTGAAGCTCGCGCCGGCTGGCAGCACGATCGGCGCCTATTACCTGCCGCCTTCCGACGATTTTTCCAGGCCCGGCACCATCTGGTACTCCCCCGGCGAGCGCGCGGAGATCCCGCTCTACATGGAGCTCAGCAGGGCCTATCACGAGGGATTTCCCGGGCATCACCTGCAGCTCAGCGTTCAGATCTCGTTGCAGCATCGGCTCTCGCGGCTGCATCGCGTGGTCATGAGCGACTACCAGACGGGGTATGCCGAAGGATGGGCGCTCTACGCCGAGCGCCTCATGGACGAGCTCGGCTTCCTGAGCAAGCCGGAGTTCGTCCTTGGTCAGCTCGTTTGCCAGATGATGCGCGCTTGCCGTGTCGTGCTCGACATCGGCGCGCACCTCGGCTTGCACGCACCGACGGACGCACCGATCCGGCCGGGCGCGCGCATCGACTACGACTATGGCGTCGAGTTGCTCACGCGCATCGGCCGCATCCCGGCGGATCATGCCACCGCCGAGATGACGCGTTACCTCGGCTGGCCCGGGCAGGCGATCGCCTACAAGGTCGGCGAGCGTGTGGTCCTCGGCCTGCGCGACGAGCTTCGCGCGCGCCGCGGAAGCTCGTTCGACCTCAAAACGTTCCATGCCGACCTGCTCGGCGTGGGCTCCGTCGGCCTCGGCACGCTCCGCGAGCTCCTTCTTTCTTGAGCGTTCTCCGGCGCGCGTGACGGCGCCGCGGGGCTTTCGTTAAGCTAGCCCCTCATGAGCCGGTCCCTCCTCGGCCGCCTTTCCTTCGTCGTGAGCTGCGCCGTCCTCGCCGCTTGCTCTCGGGAAGAGGCCCCCGCGCCTCCCGCCTCTCCGTCCGCCACCGCCGCCGCGAGTGCTGCATCCGCCGCTCTTTCTGCGGCGCCGGCGACCTCTGCGACCGCGCCCACGGCACACGGACGCGACGGCAACGATCCCCTCTTCCATCCCGAAAAGGCGACCGAGAAGGCCCCCGACGTCTTCAAGGTGAAGTTCTCCACCACGAAGGGCGACTTCGTCGTGCAGGTGACGCGCGCTTGGGCGCCGAACGGGGCCGACCGTTTCTTCAACCTCGTGAAGCTCGGCTTTTACGACGGCATCCGTTTCCACCGCGCGATCGACGACTTCATGGTCCAGTTCGGCATCCACCCCGAGCCCGCAGTGAACGGCGCCTGGTACCGCGCGTATTTTTCCGATGATCCCGTGGTGAAGAGCAACCGCCGCGGTTTCGTCACGTTCGCGCACGCAGGCAAGGACACGCGCACCACGCAGATCTTCATCAGCTACGTCGACAAGCAGGCGCGGCTCGATACGCAGGGCTTCGCGCCGTTCGGCCAGATCGTCGAGGGGATGAAGGTCGTCGACTCGTTCTACAAGGGCTACGGCGAGCTCGCGCCGAAGGGCAAGGGGCCGAACGCGAGCAAGATCCAACGGGAAGGGTACGGCTACCTCGACGAGAACTTCCCCAAGCTCGACGCGATCAAGGAAGCGAAAATCGTCCCATAACGCGGCGGCCTTCGTACGAAGTCGCTCCGCATGTTGGCGATCGATGGCGAGCGCCGCTGCTTCTCGCGCCACCTCGAGCTCACGTGCGAGCGTCCATGTCGCGAACACAGCGGCGATCCGCGGTCCCGGCGGCTCGTGCCCGAGGGCGCCGAGCACGGATTGCATCAAGGGGCGACATGGGCAGCGCGACCATCTTCCGAGGTCTACCTGCTCTCCCTCTGCACCGTAAAGTCGGCGCCTGGCGCGGACGTGCTCATGTAGGATGCTCGCCGGGCCCTCGCGATGAGCTTCGTCAACGAGACCCGATACGCCGCGCTGCCCGTACCCCTCGTCGATCCCGAGGGGCGCGACGTGGTCGTCACGATCGTGAAGGCCACCTTCGTCGTGGGTGAGCGTGGAGAGCTGCGACCCGCCGAGGATCCGAGCCCGGTGCGCACGAGCGACGTCGCGCGTGATCCCGACGATCCGCGATCGAGCCTGCGCTTCCCGAGCGACATCAGCCTCGAAAAGCCGGGCACCGACGTCGTCGTCGTGGGGGATGCCGTCGCGCCGCGACCCGTGAAGGTGATGGATGTCGTCGTGCAGGTGAAGCAGCGCCTCGCGCCGCTCTCTGTGCATGGACCGCGCGTGTACTACGACGGCGTTCTCGGCGTCGCCGTGGGTCCCGCAGCGCCGTTCGAGCGTGTGCCCCTCATCTACGAGAACGCGTACGGCGGCGCCTCCGAGGACCTCGCGGTCGTCGAGCTCGAGAACCCCGCGGGCGTCGGCGTCGCGCGTCGCGCCGCCGATCTGATCGGCAAGCGCGCGCCACAGATCGAGCATCCAGAGCGGCCTCATACGTCGGCTTTGGATCGGCACCCGCCCATGGGATACGGCGCGATCCCGCCGCACTGGTCACCGCGCCGAGAGCTCATCGGCACGTGCGGCTCGTCCTGGCAAAAGACACGCATGCCGATGCTGCCCGCGGATTACGATCCGCGCTTCGCCTGCGTCGCGCATCCATCGCTGCGTTTCGAGGAGAGACTCGCGCCGGGGGATCCGATCCGCGTCCTCGGCATGTCGCTCGTGCCGCTCGCGCTCGAGCTTCCTCGGCTCGCCGCGCGCGTGCATGCCCGTTTCGACGGCGGCGAGCGCGAGGAGCGACCCGTCCTGATCGACACGGTGATCGTCCTGCCGACCGAGCGCCGCCTGGAGGTCTCAGGCCGCGTCGCATTCGCGACCGGCCGCGCGCGGCGCGTGCTCCGCGCGATCGAGGTGCGGGCCGATGCGTAACGAGGCGCCGTCCCCCGTGCAGGGCGTCGTGCGAGCCGTCCCCCCGCTCGATACCGACCTGCGCGCCTTCTTCGCCTTTTTCGGTGCTTTCTCCGAGGCGCCCGAGCCGCTCTCGTTCCTCGCCGATCGAGGCCTCGCCGAGGGCGACCTGTTTCATTTGCTCGCCCTGTGGCAAGCGCGCATGTCAGCCGATCGCGCGGTGCAAAAAGACGCGCTTGGTCTCCTGGCTCGGCCGACAGGCGAAATCCCCGACGTGCAAGTGGGGCCAGCCCTTCCCGTCCAGGCGCCGCGGGATGCATCGGCGCCCGAGAATGCGTCCCTTGTGGCGACCTCGCTCAGCTTCGTCATCGATCGTCCTGCCTTGCCATTCGTCGCTCCGCCGGAGAACGCGCCGAAACTTGCGCCCCCTCCGAGCCTGCCTCGCCCCGCGCCGCAGGCCCTCGGCGAGACGAAGATGGCGTTTCATATCGACAAACCTGTTTTGCCGTTCGCGAGAAAGCCGGCCGCCGCGCCGGAAGCCGTCCCCCCGCGACCGCTCCAAGGCCCCGCGCCTGCCTCGCTCGGCGAGACGAGGCCGGCCGTGCATCTCTACAAACCGGCCTTGCCTTTCGCCGCCAAGGCGCTCGCGCAGACGGCCCTGACCTTTCAGGTGAACCCGCGAGTCTTGCCGTTCGGGCCCAAACCCGCTCCGCCGTCGCGCCCGCTCGGCGACACGGCGCCGGCGTTCGCCTCGGCCAAACCCGTATTGCCTTTTCCGACGCCGGACAAACCTCCCGTCGCCGCGCCTCCGGCGCCTCGCTCGCCGCCGGTATCGCTCGCCGAGACTTCGCTCGCGCTCCCGGTCAACCTCTCCGCCGTGCTCCCGTTCGTCAAGCCAACCCCGAGCGTGCCCGCCACGCGCCTCGCAATCGAGGCCTACGCCACGATGTGCGCCGAGATCTGGCTCGATCCGCCGGGCGCGCTCCGGATTATCGCGCGGTATGGCCTCTCGCCGGAGGCGAAGCGGGCCGAGGACGCCGCATGGCAGGCGCGGTTCGTGGCGGCGCCTGCGGAGCGCGCCACGTGGGAGCGCCTCTCGATCGAGGCGGGGGCGCGGATTCGCGTGGGCCGATAGGCGAACTCATTCAGGGGGGCGGCGGGCGGGGTGGGAAATCGGGATAATGGTTGTAGGGGTTCGGGTATCCACCGGCGCCCCAGCTATTCCATTTCCCGGGACGCGACGTGTCCGGGTAATAGGTGACGCCCGGCTGGGGGATCAGCCGGCTCGAATCCTGAACGCCGATGGGCGGAGCAATGTGCAATCCCGGCCCCCAGACGATCTCGCTAGGCGCGAAGACGCTCACCTGATACTGCGAGGCGAGCTGCGCCGCGATGGCGTCGGGCCTGCGCCCGGTATTGCAGGAGAAAAGTTTGAGCGGCACGTTCCTGTCCCAGTTTCCCGCCATCATCAAGCGCTCGCCAAGCTCTCGCGGCGACATCTGCGTCCAGGAGCCGTCTGCATGTTGCACGTGGACCGCGTCCACGGTCCCGTGCACGTACACCTGATACGAACCGCCATCACGTCGCCCGCCCGTCATGCATTCATGGATGAATTTGTCGACCGTGGGATTTCCGAGGAAGACACACGCGAGCCCCAGCGGATCCACGTGCATTACCGGGCTCCCGTTCCACGCGAAGAGGTTCGGCCCGCCCTCGAGCCCCAGCGGATCCGGGCTCAGGAAACGCATCACCTCCGGATCGAACCAGCGATACCGCACATAGGAAAGCCCCACGTCCTCGTCGTGGTGATGCCCGAGCCTGCGCAAGAGCGGCGCCACCGCCCGCCCCGAGGACCCGGCTTGGGCTTCGCTCCGCGCGAGCGCGCCCCACGCTGAATAACGCCCCGAAAAAACGAGCGCGCCTGCTCCGTCGACGAGCTCCGTCGCCGCGCCGACGTGGTCCGCGAGCACGCCGAACACGGCGTCGCCTTCCCCCTGGAGCAGCGGCACCATCGTATCCGGGTGATATACGATCGTGCGCTCACCCCGCTCGGAGTCGATTTCTGCGAGCAGGAGGTCGCCGTCCCAAAGATACTCCACGGTGCGGCGCGAGGGCAGGGGAGGGAGCTCTTCGCGCGAGACCGGGCGAACTGGACCGACGACCTCTTTTTTTACGCGCCTGCCGAAGAGATCGTACGTCATCAGGATCCGCGTCCCGTCGCCCCGCACGACCTCGCGCAGGTTGCCCCGACAATCCCAAAAGTATTCGGTTACCTCGCCTGTATCGAGCCGCTTCTTGCGGATGCGCCGGTTCGCCTCGTCGTATGTGTAGGCCGCGTTCGAGGTCCTCCGGAGCACGTTGCCCGGCCCCACGTCCCAGCCGGCGCCCGCGGGCTCGACCGAGCCGGCGGCGTCGTATTCGAAGCGCTCCTCGCCTGCCTCGACGAGCTGACCAATGTCGTCGTGCCGGTACCGCTCCTCGCCCCAGCGCGCATCCCGTTTGCCTGTGAGCCTCGACGACGCGTCCCACGTGTACACGCGCGACACGAGCGCGCGGCCGTCCTTGCCCGCCCATTCCTGCGTGAGGCGCCCGCGCGTGTCGAAGGCAAACCTCGCCTCGACGCCGGAGCGCGCGAATCGAAAGCCGATCATGGCCCCCGCCGCGTCCCGCGCGAACTCCACGCGCTCGCCGCCGTGTTCGATGGCCCCCACGTGCCCCGCCTCGTCGTACACGTACCGCGTGACCTTTCCGCTCGGCAGGTGCACGGCGGTCCGGCGATTGTGGGCGTCGTATTCGTAGCGGATCGTCCCGGCCCGCTGCGTCGTCGACACGATCCGCGAGGCCTCGTCCCAGTGCATCTCGACCGAAACGATTCCGGCCGGATCGTCGAGCTCGTACGTCACCTTGCGCGCGGCCTCGTCCCGCACGACCCTGCCTGCGCCGTGCGGCGTATCCTCCTCCACGAGCTCGTCGACCTCGTTGTATCGATAGGCGCGCCACGTCCCGTCGGGCAACGACAGGCGCGAGACCAGGCCATTTCGACCATACGCCGCGCGCAGGATACGCCCGTCGAACGTGCGCATCTCCGTCACCCGGCCCAGGCGATCGTAGCGGAAATCGTAAAGCTCCGCCTTCGGGTTCTGGATTCGCTGGGGCCTTTCGAGCAAGTCGCGGCTCACGGTCCAGGCCTTTCCGTCCTCGTTCCGGAGCTCGACCACGGAGCCCACGCCCGCGTGCCGGAACGTCGCCACGCGGCCGAGCTCGTCGATGCGGCGCGTCTTGCGCCCGAGCGCGTCGTATTCGAAGCGCACACACGTCCCGTCGGGATGCTCGTGCAGGAGCACGCGCCCGAGCGCGTCGAGCTCGCGCCGCGTCGTATGGCCGTACGAATCCACGCAAGCGATGGGCTGCCCGAGCGCGTCGTGCTGCCATTTTCGCACGAGCCCGCCCGCGAGGTGCTCCTCGATGCATTGGTGCCGGTCGTCCCATACGAACCGCGCCCGGATCCCCGCGGCATCCGCGATCGTCACGAGCCGCCCATGCTCGTCGTACACGAGCGCGAGCCACCCACCGCCCGGGTATTTCACCGACGTGAGCTGACCGCGCGTATCGTACCCGTACTCCGTCACGCGCCCACCTGCCACGCGCCGCACCACGCGATCGTCCACGTGCACGAGCTCGGTCACGCGCCCGAGGGGATCCGTGATTTTCACGAGGTTGCCCTGCGCATCGTATTCGAACCGGCTCGTGTTCCCCGCAGCGTCTTTTTCGGCGAGGACGAGCCCATCGTCGTCGATCTCCCACGTCCGCGCGGCCGAACCGTCGTTCGTCGTGATCCCGAGGAGCGCGCCATCCCGCGGTCGCCACGAGAAAATCCGCGGCGCGAGTGTGCCCGAAAGCCTTGTCGTCCCCTCCTGCTCGTCGTACGTGATGTCGCCCGCGTGAATGTTCCCGTCGCCGAAGGACCGGACGCAACGGCCGGTCTCGGGATCGTAAACGTAATGAAACGACAGACCCATCGGAAGCGTCTTTTTCACGAGCCGCCGCCGCTCGTCGTAGCTGTACGTGACATCGTTCCCGAGCGGATCCGTGACGCGGACGAGCTCGCCGCCGACATCGTAGCCGAAAGAGACGGTCTGGAGCGGGGTACGCTCGTCCGCCGGCGCGAAGACCGCGATCCGCGTGATGTGGCCGCTCGCGTCGTGCGTGAGTCGGACCCTCCTGCCGGCCGTATCCACGAGCTGCGTGAGCTTTTCGCCTTCGTATTCGAGCCGGACTCGCTGCCCCGAGGGATTCGTGATCTCCACGAGCCAGGCCCGCGTGCCTCCCTGGGGACGAAACAGGCGGCGAATGCCCGTCGCGAGGGAGACCACGGACGCTCCGCCGCCGCGCGCATCCCGCGTGATTTCAACCCGTTTGGCCCTGTGAACAACCGTTTTCCCTGCCGGTACATTTCGCAGGACGCGCGTGGAGCCATCCTCGTCCCGGAGCCGAAGCTCGTCGCCCTCCACCGCGATCCACTGGTCGTACGCGTGGGTCCACCCGCCGTGGCCGAGCGGCCCGTGCTCGGACGCGCGTGTGCTGTCGTAAGACCGCGTCCACGTGATCGGAATTGGCCCCGGGAGCGAAACGTCGACGTCCGTATCCACGACGGCGCCGGAGACCACGGAGATCGGATCGAGGATCACCTGCGATCCAGCGGCGAGCGCAGCTACGTTACGGGCCCAGAGCACGGTATCCATCGTGATGAGCTGTCCAATCGTCTGCGCGATGAACGTCCCCTGGTAGGGCACGTTCATCTGGACCTTGACGCCCGTGCACGCGACCGGCTTGCCGCCTGCGTGGACCTTGTGCTGATTGGCGAACATGATCTGGCTATACGCCGACGTCATGTGCGTGACGACGTCGCCGCCGGTGGGCTGACCCGGGAGATTGCCTGGTTTGTGAATCGACATCACGCTGCCCTGCGTGAGGACCGGCTTGTAGGCGACGAGCAGATGATTCGATACCTGCTGCGCCGTCGACGAATGCGACATGTACGCGAAGGGGGCCGTGACGGGGCCCGCAGGCGGGGGCGGCGGGACGAGGCTCATGGCCGGCGTCGGCCCGGGGCAGAAGTGCCCGCTGCCCGTCGTCGCGATCTTGTTCCCATCGATCGACGCCATGGCCTACCCTTTTCCTTTCCATTCGCGCGCGGCCCGGAGCAGCGGGGCGAGGCTCGCCTCCACGTCGGCCGCATACCCCCAGACGGGCACGGGTTCGAGGCGCCCGAGGCGCGCTCGGAGTTCGTCCACGCGCTGCATGAGATCCCCGCGGGCAAGATCTTCCGACGCGCATTCCTCGGCTACCACGGCGGGCGATAAGGGAAGCCCGCGGCGAAGACGCTTGGACGCATCGAGGCGCGTCGACGCCATCACGCGCCGCCAGGCTCCGGCGTCCCGCATCTCCTCGGGAGGAAGCGCCGGCCCGAGCATGACGGCGAGCGCCTCCGCCGCGGCAAAGGAGAGATCCTCGTCCGCGAGGCATTGCAACAAGCGCGGCAAGATCGCGGGTGAACCCCATCGCCCTGCAGCCGAGAGCAAGGCAGGCGTTGGGGTTTGTCGGGCAAAGAACGTCTCCGCTGCTGCGGCATCTTCGGTCCGACCTGCGAGCACGTAAAGCTCGCCGACGAGCGCGCCGAGCCGCGCAGCGACGGCGCGATCCTCGAACACGCGCCGCGCCTCGACGTCCCCGAGGATGGCGAGCTGCCGGGCCGCGCGAAACGCATTCGCTCGATCCTCCACGAGGAGCGCGCTCCGGAGCGCCGGAAGGAACGCTCGTTGCGAGGCAGGGGACCGCGCCGCGCAGGCGTCGAGGGCCGCCGCGCGCACGAGCGGAGACGCGTCCTCGAACGCGCGCTGCACCTCCTCGTCCGCGAGCGCGCCGCGCGCTGCGAGGAAAGAGAGCCCGATGGCGCGGGCGATCGGTCGCGCGGAGGAATGGAGTGCCCGCCCGAGCGAAAAAAGCGTTGCGTGCTCGGAGAGCGCGAGCGCATCGGCCACGCGCCGCGCGTGCGCATCGGCCTCGTCCGGGAGCGCGTCGAGCCTTCGCGACACGAGTCGCCTCGCCTCGTCGCCCTCGAAGGCCATAGCCGCGATCGTCCCGCCAAACCATCGCCAAGGGTCTTCCGGGTGCTCGGCCCAGTCCGTGGCGAGATGGAGGAGGGCGCGCTTGCCCGAGGCGACGATCGCGTCGATCTGATGGAGCAGTCGTTGCTCGATGTCGCGCACGCCGCGCAAGGGCGAACGCTCACGCGCTTTGCCCATCCCGGCGAGCGTCTCCGCGCAGTGCGACACGACCTCGGCGTAAAACGCCTCCCGCGAGACGGGGCGGAGCCGCTCGGGATCGAGCCTCACGAGGGGCGACGTCGTGATCGACTCCGGCAAGGGCCTTTCGAGGGGAAGGATATCGTTGGCCGGCGCGAGGGCTGCGTCGGGGTCGAAGGTCGCCTCGTCGAAGGCCGATTCGACGTTCTCCGAGGGCGATGATTCGTCCAGAACAACGGAATCCAAAGGCACAGCTCGCGCGCGTACCCGCTCCGCAAGCGGGTGCAGCAGCTCCCCTGGGGCCGAATCTCCTCCCACACCGAGCGCGAGCCCACGTGTGCCATCCTGTGAAAGGGCCCAGGCGAGGAGGCGGCTGTCAGACGGACAAACCCCGTGCCGGACCGAGCCGAATGCATGGACGAGGCCCATCACGCCGGCCGCCGCGCCGACCTGGCCGATTTCAGCTTCGAGGCAAACACCCAGGGCCTCCGCGTGGAACCTCGAGGCCTGCCGGGCGGCGCTCCATTCCCATTCCCGCGCTCGGAGCGCGTCGACACGATCCTGGCCGAAGACCACCCGAATGGGTGTGCCCTCGGGAAGATCGGCGAGGAGGTTCGTCAGGGCGGCGGCGTCCACCGGTTCGTCGTCGTCGTCGGTGCCTCGACCGTGCGCGGTCTTGCTCATCAAAATCGTAGAAGCGTCTTTCCGCATGCCGCGCACCACGACCAGCGCTCCCGCGCCTTCCGCTGGCCAGAGGCGCGCAGGCGCGAAGGGGCCGGGAGGCCGCGCGGCGAGCGCCGCCGCCCGATCCGCGTGAAAAAACGAATCGACGCCGACGATCACCGCGCCTGGCCATCCATGCGCGTCGATGCGCGCGAGCGCGTCGAACACACCCGCCGCGCCTGTAAAACACTCCACCCGCGAGGATTCCGCCACGGCGGCGAGGCGGCTCGCCACGTCGTCGAGCAAGGCCGCAGGCAGGCCCTCGCACGGCGCAGGCAGGCAAACGACGAGTGGCATTCCCGGCGCAGGCCGAGCCTCCTCCAGCGCGATGCGCCCGAGCGCGATGAGCCGGTCCGGAAGATCGAGGTCTGGCGGGACGAACCGCGCGTACCCGACCTCGAAAGGCCGACCGTCCGCGAGCACGAACGGCGCGGGGGCGGGCGGAGGCGCGTTCGCCCGCGGGAAAAACACGTGATCCCGGACGAGCGCGCCCGCCGGAGAGCAAAGACCGAGGCCAACGACCGAGAGCGTCACTTGTGCGTCAATTTCCCCGCTTCACGCGATGGTCCCGTGATTCGAATGCTCGGCGCCTTGATCGTGACCCCGCCGCCGGACGCCGTAATCTCGGCCCCGCCGCACTTGAACGTCACGGTCCCGCCCGAGAGCGTCAAATCCCCTCCGACCGAGAGCGCGAGCGACGCCTGCGCCGTCATGCGATACGCCCCGCCCGCGCTCGCCTCCCGCGTCCCGCTCACGTCACTCTGGACGAGGCCCTTCACCCTCCGGGCGATGTTCTTCGAGCTCGTGATCATCAGCGATCCAAGCGATTCGTTCATGGCGCCCGCGACCTGCATGCCGGCCTTCGTCGTCTCCGTCGTGTGGCTGCCATTGACGAGCATCGTCGCGGGACCGAGCGTGACCCACGAGACGGCGCCCGGCGTCATCACGGCATACACGCCGCCGACCATTTCCGAATACGGTCCCTCGACGAGCGTCGCTCGGTGCCCCGGCCCGGGCCCCGCCTTGCCGCTCGGCCCGCTCACGCCCGCCGCGCCTCCGCCCGCCGCGACCTCGCCCTCGGGCGGACGACCGTGATCCCAGGGCATGGGCTTCGACGACCCGGTAACGCTCGCGAGAATCGCCTCGCCGCCCGGCACCATCGAGGCGGCCATACCGGCCAAACCCATTCCTGCCGCTGCCGCGGCGCCTCTCTCCCCACCCGCGGAAAATCCCTCGACCGCGGCGCGACCCACGCCGAGCCCCGCCGCCACGATCGCGCCCGCAGTGCCGCGTGCGCCCACACCCGCGAGCGCCGTGGAAAACAAGAGATTCGCGGCGCCCTTCACGGGGCTGCCCACTTGCTCGGCGAGCAGACCCCCCACGGAGACAGCCTCCCTCCCTTGGACCTGCGTGACGAAGCTCCCGCCCGCGGTCTGCTTTTGCGTCGCGCCCACCGTCACCGTGCGCGATCCATACGACGCAGCCCACCCGAGGTGCACACTCACCGTCTCGTCCGCGCCGATCGAGGACGTCACGTTCCCCTGGACCTCGGCATTTTCATTGTTGCGGGTCTCCGTGCGGGAATCGCCGTACACATGATCATCCCTTCCAAACGGCGCCGAAAAAAGCATGTGCTGCCTACCGGCGGCGTCGTCGAGCTGGATCGACGTGCGCGCGGCGGCGCCCGGGGAGCTGTCGGTCGCGAGGACGCTCGCCGTTTTGTTCGCGGGCAGCGGCAGCGGCGGGAGCTGCTTGCCATTGTACGAGCGGCCGAGGACGAGCGGTCGCTCGGGATCGCCGTCCTCGAACGCGACGAAGACCTCCCAGCCCACGCGCGGCAGGACGAATCCCGCCGGCGCCTCGGGCTGCGTCACGCGTACGGGCACGCTGCTCCGCTGATCTTTCGGGCCACGCACGTCCCAGGGGAATGCGAGGTGAACGCGGCCGAGCGCGTCGGTGTCGATCTCCTCCGCCGGCGCGCCCGTCACGATCGCCGATTGCACGCCGTCGATGCGCGGCTTCGGCGTGATGCGCGGCAATCGGAAGGGGATATCCTTCGGAATGACCTCCACTGTGGATTCGAGGACGGGTTCGTCGGCGCTCCACGTGATCGATGTTGCCACGACGAACCACGCCCCCGCGACGCGTGCCCGACCGAACGCGCGATCCGATTCAACGAACGTGACCGCGCGGCCAGGCACGAGCGCGATCGCGTTCGTTCGAAGCGTGAGCGTCGAGGCGTCTGCACGCAGGGATTCGAGCCGCCGCTTCGAGGCCCGCTCGCCAGCCTCGGCCGAGCGGAATCCGCCCGGCGCCTCGTCGATCGTCGTCCGTTGCTCGAAGCTCGATCCGGCCATGGCCACGCCTTCAAGCCTGACCCCGGGCCGCTCCGGATCGTAATCGCGCAACGTGACCTTTCCCGGGCGGCGCTGCCGCGCGGCGAGGACGGGCGTGACGAACGGGCGAGGCTCGCTCGCCGTCGCACGCGCGACGATCGCAATCGGATCGGAATACGCGTCGTCGGCGTGCGTCGAATCGTCCGCGAGGACGAGCACCTCGGCCCCGTCTTTCTCCTCGAATCGGAAAAAGAGCCCGTGCTCCTCGCAGAGGCGGCGCACGAACGTCGCGTCCGTCTCGTCGTATTGAATCGCCCAATCGAGCGGCGGATACGTCGCCGCGAGCCGCACCTCGATCTGCTCGTATCCCGCGGCGCGCGCGAGCTCGGCGATGATCTCGGGCGCGCTGCGATCACGGATCACCCGCGGAAACCGCCGCAGCTCCAGCAAGGCGAGGTGCGGGCGCACGGTGGCGCGATAGATGCGCTCGTTCCCGTGATCGGTGGCGACGAGGACGAATCGCGTCACGATCCCCGCAAAACGTCGATCTCCCGCCTCGGTCTCGAACCGGAGCACGCACGGCCCGCGCAGCACGTGCGAGGGCAATACGACGGGGGAGGGGGGACCCGAAAAATCGAGCTCGTAGCTCCCGATTTCGCCGAGGCGCTCCTTCCCCGCGACCCGCACGAGGCGGAGCGGCGGATCCCCGGGGAGCGCGGCGGAGACGTTCGTCACGGGAGCTCCACGCGCGCCGCGAAAATGCGGACCAGCGCGGCCATATCGATGACGAGCTTGTCCCCTTCCAGGCGAAGCGCGCCGCCCGGCTCGAACGCGAGGGATCCGCCGGGCACTTCGATCACGATCGATTGATCGGCCCGCATGCGCAAGTGTTTTGCTTCGAGCGCGAGCGTGCCCCGCGCGTCCTTTTCGACGGCGCTCGTGACCTGGAGCGCGCCCGCGATCCGCGGCCCGTCCGGCCCGTCCACGAGCACGACCGTGCGCCCGCCTCGCAAGCACGCCTCGGCGAAATCAGGTGCGACGGCGCCGTCGAGGCGCGCCGTAAGGTGGCGGCCCGAGGCGAGGCGGACCCGATACACACGCTCCTCGCCGTCCGCGGACGCCGCCATGGCCATTTCGATGCGGCCGGGGTGAAGCCCCGGACCGAGGAGGGCGCTCGCCTTGTTGCGCCCGCGCCGCGCGCTTTTTCCTTCAGCCATAACGTGACACTCCCTCCTCGACGCTCGCGACCGCGCCCTGGAAGTCGCCCTGGATCTCGATCGTGCCCGGGGTCATCTTGATCGTCATTCCGCCCGCCTCGAGGACGAGCTTTGCCTTCGCCTCGATCGCGATCTCGGCACCCGCGATCGTCGCATTCCCTTTCACCTCGTGCGTGAGCGTCCCAAACGCCTCGGCCACGTTGCCGCCCGCCTTCACCTGGCGCGACGTGTAGCTCTCCGCATACACACCGAGCACGTCGAGCCCATATCCACTCGCGGTCACGTTCATCGGGCCGCTGACCTTCACGACGGCCGCCCCGCCCACCGCGATCGCTTCGGAGATCCCCGCGGTCATGTTCATCGAACCGCCGACGACGAGCGTCCCGGCGCCCTCCGTGTGCACGCTCTGGTGTTCGAGCGGCGCTTCGGTCTTTGCCCCGCCCACGATCCGCACGAGCCGCGGCGCCTTCGTGACGGAATCGCCGCCAATTGAAAAGAGGCGCGCCCCGGCCACCGAAATGCTCTCCGCGCTCGCCCACACGGCGAGATCCGCGTTCGTCGTGAGGGCGCGTTCGGCGCCGACCGAGAGGGAATGCGCGCCGTCCACGGCCGTGTTCAGGTTCTCCTTGACGAACAGCTCCCGCGACCCGCCCACCACGCGCCCGACATCCCCCTGCACCACCGAGACCTTGTCCTTCTCGGAGAGCTCTTGATAATCCCCGGAGGATTGAATCGAGAGTCGTTCCGCTCCCGCGGTGTCGCTGATGCGGATGAAATGGCCACGCTCGCCCGCCGGCGTGGTCTTCGTCCCGAGGTGCGTCTCCACCTTTTGCGCGGGGAGATGCAGCGGCGGCCGTTCGGCGCCGTTGTAGAGGCGGCCGAGCACGAGGGGCGACTCGCACGCGGCGTCGGAGAACGCAACGACCTGCTCCCAGCCGATACGTGGATGAAATGCCGCGCCCGCGAGGGCCGGCGCGACGACGCGGGCCGGCGTGGATGCTTCCTCGGCCCAGCGCAGGAGAAGCGAGGTGCGTCCGTACGCGTCCACCTCGATTTCCTGCCCCGATGGGCCCGTCGCAATCGCGGTCCCCATACCTCCGCGCGGCAGAACCTGCGTACGGGCAGGGCGATGGGTCGAAGAGGTGGGCACGGCGCGGAAGCGCGCGAGATAAACGTCGCCGACTTCGTGTGTCACGGCGAGCACGAGATGCCGGCCGTCCAGCCCCGCGGCGGGGCATCCTTCGACGGTCACGATCGATCCGGCGGCGACCATTGGTGCCGTCGCCTCGCCTTCGAGCACGGCAGCATCCGCCCGCCATTCGCCGAGCCGGATCGCCGCGAGCTCACGCGCCTCCGCGGGCGAACGCGCGTCCCGCGAGACCTCGTACCTTTCGAGCGAGCCTTCCCCGCTCTCGCCCTCGATGTCGAGCTCGGGCCGCTCGAAATCGTAACCTCGCAGGCGCGCGACGTCACTCGCCGCGCGGCGCACCCTGCGAGCGGCACAGAGCGCGGGGCCTCCTTCGAGCCCCGCGCCCTCGTGGTAGCGCAGCACCACCCCGAAATCGTCGAACGTGGCCGGCTCGTCAGCGATCCGCACGACGTTCCGCTCGCCCGTCGACGGATACCACGACAACCCTTCTTCCGCGAGGATCCGCGCCGCGAAGGCGAGGTCACTCTCGAACGACTGAATCCATTGCGCCCGCCGGGGCGGCGCGCGCCGCGCGTGGTTCTCGACACGGAGCCCGTGCGCTTCGAGGACCGTCCGCGCGACCTCGACGGCGCTCGCGGCCGGGAACACGCGCTCGTCACAGCCGTCTCCGGCCTCCGCCACGCGCGCCACGATCACGATCTCGCTGTGCCCCTCGTGATCCTCGAGGCGATCGACGATCCCCTCGAAGCGCCGCTCCACCCCGGCGATGCCGAGCACGAGCCAGGCAGGCTCCCCGAGGACATCGAGGCCTGCCACGGCGACGGGCTCGCCGTGCTCGAAGACGTCGCAATGGATGCGCGCGACGAATGGCGCCCCCACCCGTTCCTCGACGGTGCACGCGAGGCCGACGATCCGCGAGGAAACTCCCTGCACGCCGAGCTCGATCCACGGACGCTGCTTCATCCGCCCACCTCGCCGCCTTGGTCCCGCTTGACCGTTCCCTCGATCGACGTCGTGCCGCTTTTCGCCCGGAGCGCGCCGCCCGTGATCGAAAGGGCCCCGGCCGAGAGCGCGCCGGAGACGTCGATCTTGATCTGCGGCGCCGCAATGCTGAATTTGCCGCCCGCCCGGAGCTCGACCTCCCCCGACGCGAGCTTGCCCGTAGGCGCCGCGATCCCATGATCGGCGGCGGCGTTCTCCGTCACCACGCCCGCCGTGCTGCGCTTGCCGCCCTTCACCGACTCCGCATACGCACCCGCGCAGGTGACCACGCGCGCGCCCCGACAAACATATGTCCGCGCCCCCGCCACGCTCTCCGTCACCGAGAGCCCCGCCGAGACGAACTTCGACCCGCCCACGATCCGCGAAAACGTGCCCGTCGTCTTCGTGTTCGACTGGTTGCATTGCAGCACGTACGCGCCGCCGACGGACTCCTCGTATCCACCGCCGGCGAGCACCACCCGGTTCCCCGTCACCGCGACGATCTCGGCCGCCATCGACTCCGCATTCGCGCCGTCCACGGCGACGTGAATGGGGTTGCCCACGTCGAGGCGCTGGCTCCCGCCGATCGTCACGTCCTCCGCGCCGCCCACGTGCGCCGAGAGGCCGAGCCCGACCACGTGGGCCTCGTCGCCGTCCGTCGTCTGTGTATAATCGCCGCCCACACGCACGCTGAGATCGCGGCTCGCGTGCACGAAAAACGCCTCCGCGCCTGCGTCGTCTCCGAAGCGGATCTCCTGCGTCGTGCCGTCCCAGGGGCTCGTCCACGATTGCAAGGCCGTGACCGCGCGCCCCGAGGGCAGGACGTACGGATGCACCGCCGTCGCATTGTAGAGGCGGCCGAGCACGAAGGGCCGGTCGGGGAGGCCGTCGAGGAACGAGACCGCGACCTCGAAGCCGACGCGCGGGATCATCATCGCGCCGCCGAGCGGCCATTGCATCGCGCGGACCCACGAGGACGACCGATCGTCGGTGATGCCCGATCGATCCCATAAAAACCGCATCTTCACGCGGCCGAGCGGATCCGTGTGGATCTCCTCGCCCGGCGGCCCCGTGACGACCGCGCTCTCGACGTGATGAATCCGTGGCTCCTTCACGATCGCAGGCCGAAACGGCGGGCGCTCCTCACCGCCCTCGCCGCGCGTCGGCCGGAGGACGACCTCATTGCGATAAGGTGTCCCTTTCCCGCCGTCGCGGAGCGGCCGCGCGAACGTGTGACGCACCTCCGAGACGAGGAACCGTTGATCAAAAAGGTCCGCGCCGCCGCCCGCGACCTCGACCAGCCGACCCGGCCTTAGGCGCATGCAATCACTCGTCGCCGTAACCTTCACCTCGTCGCGCCGGAGCTGCTCCAGCCTGCGCCTCGCCCGCGCCGCAGCCGCGCGCGCGTCGGGCACGAGGGCTGGGTATTCCATCCATTCGAGCGCGCCCTCGCCGGCCTCGCCGTCGAGGTAGACGTCCGGGTGATCCACATCGAAATCACGAACGAACACCCGATCGTGGGACAACCCCGCCTCCCACGCGAGCGAGAGGAGCGCGCGCACGCCCCTCGCGCGCGTGGCGCCCGGTCCGGCGAAAGGGAGGCGCGGATCGCCGTCGATCCCCTCGTGCGAGGCCGTCCCGTCGCCGAAGAACACGCGCCACGCGCCGTCCTCGGCCGTCTCGGTCCAGAACGAGATGCCCTCGCGCGCGAGCAAGCGGCGCACGAAATCCCACTCGGCCTCCCCGTGCTGCGTGCAGAGCGGAACCAGCGGATATTCCCCCGAGAGCCTCGCCACGATCCCGTCGCGCGGCACACCCGCGCCCGCGAGGACCTCCGTGACGACCTCTTCGGACGTCTTGTCCTGAAAAACGCGATACCCTGCCCGGAGCGCGAGTGGCGCGAGTGGATCCGCGAGGCGGAGGGAGAGGGCACGATCGCGCCCCCGGCCCGCCTCCTCGGCCACCTCCATCACGACGAGCTGGATCGCGCGCGCCGTGCCCTCCTCGGGATCGGAGAGCACGACGACGCACGGGGCGCGGACGAGGGCCTCGAGATCGACCTCGCCCGCGGTCCCCACGACGATCTCGAACGACGCGCGATCGTCCATGATTTCGCGCCCGTCGAGCGAGAGGACCACGGTCTCGCCGAGCGGCTCGCAGGCGAAGGCGACGTCCTGGGTCGTCACGAAGAGCAATTCTACAGGAGCGTGCGTACGACCACAAGCGTCGCCGTGATGGCTCGGGGTCTGCATGCTCCCCCGCATGCCTGCGCTCGTGAAGATCGGCATTTCCGCGTGGACCGAGCGGACGCTCGTGTCCTCGGGGTTTTATCCGCCCGGCGCCCGGACGGCCGAGGCGAGGCTACGCCATTACGCGTCCTTGTTCCCCATCGTCGAGGTCGATTCCACGCATTACGCGTTGCTCGCCGAGAGAAACGCGGAACTCTGGAGCGAGCGCACGCCCGAGGGGTTCACGATGAACGTCAAGGTCACGGCGCCGCTCAGCGAGCATTACATCGAGCCGCGTGGCCTGCCGAAGGACATGCGCGACGCCCTGCCGCGGGAGGTCCGTGAGAAACGACGCATCTACCCGCAGGACCTCGGCGACGCCTTCCTCGACGAGCTCGCGGCGCGCTTCGTCTCGGCCCTCCGGCCCCTGAAAGCGAGCGGCAAGCTCGGGCTCGTGCTGGTCCAGGTGCCGGTGTGGTTCACGTTCTCCTCGGCCTCGCTCCGGCGCCTCGAACGAACACGCGCGCTCTTTCGTGGCCATCGCCTGGCGATCGAATTCCGCAACGCCGGCTGGCTCGGCGAGCGTCATCGGGACGAGACGCTCGCATTCCTCCGGGAGCAAGGGCTCGTGTACACATGCGTGGACGAGCCCCAAGGCTTTGCCTCGTCGGTCCCGCCGATCGCCGAGGCGACGACGGATCTCGCGCTCGTCCGTTTCCACGGCCGCAACGTCGAGACATGGGAGAAGAAATCGGCCAGCGCCGCCGAGCGTTTCGCCTACGAATACGAAAAGGCCGAGCTCGCGAGCTGGGTACCGAAAATCGTGGGCATGTCCCGACAGACGCGGGAGGTCCACGTCATCATGAACAACTGCTATCGAGATTGGTCCGTGCGGAGCGCGGTGGATCTGACGGAGCTGCTCCGGAGAGCGGGCGCCCGCATCGCCGAGCCGCGGGCGCCGCTCGCCGCGTGATCGTCACGGAGAAAGGACGACCGCCGATTTCGCGGGCACCGTGAGCGTCAGCATGCCGCCCGCCGGGACGGTGACGTTCGGACCGCCCATCGCGTCCTTCAAGACGGTCCCGGCCGCGAATCCGAGCGTGGCGGCGTCCACCGTCATCGGCGCCGGCGCGCCCGACCGCGTGAGCGCGACGATCGCCCCCGTCGCCCCCGCAAGCTTTCGCCCGATCACGAGCGTGTCCTCCGTCGCGCCGAGCGAGACGTACTCCCCCCGCCGGAGCGCCGGAATCGCCTGCCGCGCCGTACCGAGCTTGCGCACGAACGTGAGCGTCGCCTTCTCCTCGGTCGAGAGCCCGTTCTCCGGTCGCCACATGAGCCGGTTGTTCGGATCCGCTCCGCCCCACTGCCCATATTCGTCGCCGTAATACATGAGCGGCGCGCCCGGCAGCGCGAGCAGCCACGCCATCGCCACGCGCATCCGCTCGTAAGGCACGGCGTCCGACGGCGCGAGGGCCGTGTTGTCCCACTGGTTGCCCGGGATCCCCCGGTCGCCGTCCGCATAATCGGCGAGCGACACGAAGCGCGGCGTGTCGTGGCTGCCGATATAGGGCGTCATGATCGCGCTCTTCGGCCATTTCTGGAGCCCGTGCTGGGTCCAGTAATCGGCGTGCAGCATGCCCTTGTCGCCGTACGCGAACGTCCGGTACGACACGCCGTGGTAGAGCACGAAGTCGAACTGGCCGTCGAGGCCAAAGGGCCCGATGTACCGGGCGATCGTGCCATAGTTCTCGTCGTTGCAGGGGTCGCCGCAGTCGTTCCACCCCATCGCCGTCTCGCCCATCATGAAATAATGGGTCCCCGCCTTCTCGAACGTCTCGCGCACCTCGACGGAGAGGTTCCGCGT
Source organism: Polyangium sorediatum (assembly GCF_029946465.1). Lineage (NCBI taxonomy): Bacteria > Pseudomonadati > Myxococcota > Polyangiales > Polyangiaceae > Polyangium > Polyangium sorediatum. Next base: position 107,480 of record NZ_JARZHI010000029.1, on the reverse strand, counting down.
CGCGACCTCCTCGACGTGCTTGACCGCGTCGACACGCAGGCCGTCGAGATCGAACTCGTCGAGCCACCACACGGCGTCGTCGACGAACTGCGCGTTCGCCTCGGGGACCGAGTGGTTGATGTCGGGCATGTAATCCGCGAAGAGGCATTCGAGCGCCTTCGCCGTCCAGTCGCAGTTCGCCGTGCCGCAGACGCAGCCCGTGCGGAACCACTCCGGGTGTGACTTGAAATATTCGTGCTCGCTGTGCACGTGGTTCACCACGTAATCCTGCAGGATGCGGATCCCGTGCGCATGCGCGGCCTTCACGAGCGCCCGCAGCGCGTCCGGGCCGCCGAGGCGCGGATCGACCTCGCGCGCCTTGATCGGCCAGTAACCGTGGTACCCCGTGACCTTGTGCACGCCGTCGGCCGCGAGGAACGCGTCCGCGGGGTTCGTCTGGAACGGCGTGAGCCAGATGGCGCGAATGCCGAGCTTGTCGAGCTCGCCCTCCTCGATTGATTGCCGCAGGCCCACGAGATCGCCGCCCTTCCAATCGCCGCGCGCGTCGGCGCCGGGCGTCTGCGGGGCATTGTTCGAGGGGTCGCCGTCGCGATATCGATCCGTGAGGACCATGTAGACGACCGCGTCGTTCCAGGAGAACGGCTCGGCCTCGATCCAGAAGGGCAGGTGCACGGGCTCGCCCACGCGCCCGCTCTTGCTGCGCGGCCGGAGCGTGACGCGGTATTTGCCGTCGGCGAGGCCCGCGAGCGAGAGAAGAACGTTCCCCTCGGGCGAGACCGTGGCCATCGGCGCCGCGAGGGGCTTTTTCGTGCCGTCTTCGAGCAGCGTCACCTCGAAGCCCGTGGCGTCGGCCCCGCTCGCGTCGGCGCCGTCGACGTACCCGAGATCGGCCGTGAACGCGCCCTGACCCGGCGCCGTGCGCGTGGCCTTCGTCGTCTTCACCGCGAGCGTGGGCAGGTTGCAATCTCGCACCTTGACGGCGCTGTTCTCGATGCCGCCGAGGTATTTGCGGCGGCCCTGCGCCGGGTCGAGGATCCATTGCGTGCCGCCGCCCGCGTCCTGGTAGACGAGCTTGTACCCGTGGAGCCCCGGCGGGAGCAGGACCGTGGCCTTGTACGCGCCGTTCGCGTCGGGGCCGCTCATCACGGGCGCCGTGGCGAGGTCGAAGCCTTGCCATTCGCCGGGCACGCGCGGCGCGGTCGCGCCGGAGGGCGGGACGAACGTGAAGACCGTCGGGCAAAGCGCGTCGCCGCCGCCGCTGCCGCCCGCGCCGCTGCCGCCCACGCCGCCGCTGCCGCCTGCGCCCGCGCCGCCGTTGCCGCCTGCGCCTGCGCCGCCGCTGCCTGGGCCTGCGCCCCCGGGGCCGGTGCTACCGGGGCCCGTGCTGCCGATGCCTATCGTGCCCGAGGAGCCCCCCGCGCCGAGCTCGTTGCCGTCGCTGCACGCGACGAACGCGAAAGGAAGGGTCAGGAGTGCGAAAAGGGAGGAAGGGGTACCGCGCCACATGGGCGCAGACTAGAGCCCGGCCGGCCCGGCGTCACCCGCCGTTCGTCGCGTGCGCCTCGGGCGCGTCGCTCGTGGCCCACGGGGCCTTCGCGAGGCCGTCGAGCGTCCAGGGTTCCTCGAACCCCTTCCGCAGCACCTTCGCGAGCTGGCCGAGCTGCGCGCCGTCGATGAAGCGGTGATCCACCGTCGCCGTGATGGTCACGAGCGGCCGCGGGACGACCTTGCCCGCGACGACCGCAGGTTGCTCGCGCACCGCGCCGACGAGGATGAGCACCGGCACCCGCGCGAACGGCGTCGGCGGGGCATATCCCTCGTCCACGCCGAACGCGCCGACGTTCGTGATGATACACGAGCCGAACGGGAAGGGCTCGAGCCCGAACGCCGCGACCCCGAGCGAGCCCGTCAAAAACCCCGTCGTCCAGAGGATGGGCTTGAGCAGCCACGAGGGCAGCGCCCGCACGATGCCCTTGCTCTTCTCGAAATCGGCGTCCTTGCCGCCGCGCAGCTTGCCCACGCCCTCGGCCAACGCCTTCGCGATGTCCGCGACCGATTTCTCGTCGGCGCGCGGGATCTTCGTCTTCGCGAGGTCCCGCCCATCTTCCAGCGCCACGAGGAACGTGACGTCCACGGTCTCGTGCGGCACGTATTTGCCGAGGACGATGCGGCCGTTCAGCCCCGGCGCGGCCTTCATGGCCATCGCCGCGGCTTTGCCGACGATGTGGCCGACCGTGACCTTCTCCCCGGTGGTCTTTCGCAGGTGCTCGACGTAGGCGACCGCCTCGCCCGCGTCCATGACCAGCTTGCCGTAGATGTTGCCCTCGCGCGGCGAGGACCATGTGGCAATGGCGAGCTTGCGCCTCGTCGAGTTCATCTCGTCCCCCGGGGAAGTGGGTTACCGTCCTCTTCGATTACACCACGAAATCGAGCATCTGCACACGCGTCAAATGCTCGCTGAGCCTCTTCGCGTACTCGTCGATGAGCAGATCGAGCTCGACGAGCACCGCGCCCTCGCCCGCCTGCCGCACCTTGCCGCTCACCGGGATCTCGCCGTTCGGAATCACCAAAACGAAGCTCACCTCGTCGCCCACCTTCGCGTCGGGCAACGAGACGAGCTCGAGATACCGGTCCGACATCGCGCTCACGGGGATGAGCACGCCCGCGTCGAGGCGGACCGAGGTCGAGAGCGCGTAGGCCGGCGTGACCATGTAGTGGACGCGGCGGTTGTGCTCGATGAGCGTGTCGAGCGTCTCGCAGACCGCGCGGCTGATCGGCGTCTCTTCGGCTTCGAGCACGCGGTCGCGCAGCTCCTTCATGGCCTTCTGCGTGCGGATGATGTTCGCACGCATCTCGCCCTGCCGCATCGCATCGCGGTGGACCTTCTGCGCCACGATCTTGAGCAGGTTGTGATAAAAGGGGAACGCGACGTCGCCGTGGTTCTCGAAGAAGCGCAGGAGCGCGACGACGCCGATGCGGTAGAGCTCGGACGCCTCGGTCGCGACCGCGCGGGTGTTGCGGTAGAGCCCGGTCAGCGCCCCGAGCTCGCCGATGGGCGCGATGGGCGCGAGCCGGAAGCGGACCTCGCCGGCCTGCTCCAGGGCGATCTCGCCCGCGGCCAGGAGCCACAGGTGCTTCGGCTCGGTGCCGGCCTCGAAGAGCACGTCGCCGGGCGCGAGCGTGACGCGCTCGAGACCCTCGATGAGCTCGGCGAGGTGGGCCTCGGTGATGCCCTCGAAGAGGGGAATCGCGTGGAGATCGGCGGGTCGCATCGTCATGACTGGTCCTTGTCGCCGCGGACCCGAGGGCTCACCGCGGCGCGGGGGGGCGCATCCTCGCATGGATGTGCCGTCCGCGCGAGGGGCGTCAGCGCTTGCCGCGCGCGCGGAGCCCCGCGCAGAAGCGCAGCGCGTCTTTGAAGCTCTGGAGCGTGCGGATCTGCGCGAGGTCCACGTCGATCCCGACGAGCGTCTTGGCGACCGAGGGACGGATCCCGGTGATGATCCCCTCACAGCCGAGGAGGCGCACGGCAGAGGCTACGCGCACGAGGTGCTGCGCCGTCGCCGCGTCCACCGTCTCCACGCCCGTGAGATCGAGCAGCGCGAAGCTCGCCTGCTTGTCGACCACGGCTTCGAGCAGCGCCCCGAGCATCTGTTCGGCCCGCGCCGCGTCGAGCGTGCCCACGACGGGCACCGCGAGCACGTCCTGCCAGACCTCGAGGATCGGCGTGCCTAGCTCGGCGATCGCTTGTTTCTGCGACGCGATGAGCTCGAGTTGCGCCCGGAGCTGCGCCTCGAACCGGAGCTCTTCCGTCGCGTCCTCGGTCGACGCGCATGCGCCGATCACCTCGCCGAACGGATCCCGCAGCGGCGCGTACCGCATGCGGAGCTGGGTGTCGCGCAGGGGGCGCTCGACGACGTACGCCTCGCCCGAGAGCGCGCGCCGCATGTCGCCGACGAGGTCCGGCCTCTCGCGGTAGATCTCGAACAGGTTCTTGCCGACGAGGTCCGCCGCCGTGCGGCCCATCTGCCGCCCGAGCGCCCCTTCGAAGAGGGTGCACGTTCCCTTCTTGTCGAACGCCCAGATGCAGATCGGCAGGCGATCGACGCACTCCGTGATGGCCTTGGATTTCTTGGAGAGCTGAAGGTCCTCGCCGTCGTGCACCGCGAGCGACTGGAGCCCCTTCACGGCGCCGCTCGCGTCGACGAGCGGCGTGTAGACGTTCCGCCAGTGCGCCTTCTCGGTGACGTCCTCTTGGATGAACGTCTCGCCGGCGAGCGCGCGTTTGACGATCGCATGCACCTTCGAGTCCGTCGGGTAGAGCTCGAACACGCTCTTCCCCACGGCCGCCCCGGGGGCGAGGCCGAGCAGCGCGAGCCCCTTGCCGTCCGACACGAGGACCTTGCCCTCCGCGTCGCACGACCAGACGATCGCATCCATCTTGCGGAAGCAGTCGAGCAGGATCCGCGCCTTGCGCTCCTCCGCCTCGTCGCGCGTCACCTCCGCCGAGGCCCACAACGATCGCTCGTCCGCCCGCCAGAACGTGAGCCTCGCGCGCTCGCCTTCTCCTTGCCGCGCGAGGCGCACGTCGAGCGAGGTCGTCGCCTCCACGCCGAAGGCCGCGCGGCGCGCCTCCGCGAGCGCGGCGTGATCCTGTTCGTGGATACGCGCGTCGAGCGCGCCGCTGCCCACGCGCGCGTCCCACGCGGCGTTCGTCGCGAGCATCTCGCCGGAGATCGACACGAGCGCGAGAGGTGTCGGGCAGCCGTGAAGGAGCGTCTCTGCACGGGGGAAATCCATGCGCATCAAGCCTCCACCCTCCGGGACGCATGACGCGGCACCTCGAGCCGGTGCGATGCGCATGGCCCCCTCCATAGGCCATGGTGCCTGCCCTGCTCGTCCGCTCGCAATGAAGAATCGAGCGGTTTTCGTGCCCTCGTTACTTCCCCGCGAAGCGCGGCGGGCGCTTCTCCATGAACGACGCCATCGCCTCGCCGAGGTCCTCGGACGCGAGGAACGCCGCGTTCCAGGCCGCGACGTAGGCGAGCCCGTCGGCGACCGACTTGCCCTCGCCATGATCGAGCACCGCTTTGACGCCGCGCACCGTGAGCGGCGGATTGGCCGCGATCTCCAGCGCGAGCTTGCGCGCCCCCGCCTGCAGCGCCGCCGCGTCGTCGAAGAGCTCGTTCACGAGGCCGATCGAGAGCGCGCGCTCGGCCGAGAGATCCTTGCCCGTGAACGCGAGCTCCCGCACGAGCCCCTGGCCGAGCAGCCGCGGCAGCCGCTGCAGGCTCCCGAGATCCGCCACGATCGCGATCTTCGTCTCGCGCACGGAGAAGTACGCGTCGCGCGTCGAGAGGCGGATGTCACACGCCGCCGCGAGATCGAGCCCTCCGCCGATGCAAGGCCCCTGGATGGCCGCGATGACCGGCACGGGGCAAGCCGCGACGGCGTCGAAGCCGCGCTGGTAGCGCTGGATGAGCCCGAGCAGCTCCATCCGATCCGCCGCGCCCCCGCCCCCGAGGTGCGGGCCGAGATCCGCCATCGCCGCGCGCAGATCGAGCCCGAACGAGAACGCCTTCGCCGTCGACTGCACGACGACGGCGCGCAGCCCCTTCTCGGCCGCGAGGCGCCCGAACAGCGCTTCGAGCTCGACGAAAAGCGCGGGCGGCATCGTGGGCCGGAGGAGGGTGACGGTCGCGATCGCTTCGGAAATCTCCAGGGAGACGAACTCACTCATGCGGCGAAGCTAGCAGAGGAGGTCGGCTGTACGTCAGCCACGATCCGCTGCACGATCCACCGCCGATTCACCGCCAGAATTTCGGCGTGCTCCTCCCACTTCACCGCGCTGCCTCGGACGTCGTATGCTCGGCGCGATGGCCCAGGACGTCTTCGGGATCGCCGGCACGACGCAGGGCCCTTTCTCCATCGAAGAGGCGGTGGCCGAAGGGGGGTTCGGCGTCGTCTACCGCGCGCTCCACGGAGCGTTCCGCGCGCCCGTCGCGCTGAAGTGCCTCAAGATCCCCACGATCCCGGAGGACCTGCGCGCCGGCTTCCTCGAACGATTCCGCGAGGAGGCCGAGATGCTCTTCCGGCTCTCGGCCACGATCTCGGAGGTCGTGCGGCCGCTGCATTACGACGTCATCACGCTCGACAGCGGCCTCATCGTCCCGTTCATCGCGCTCGAGTGGCTGGAGGGGCGCACGCTCTGGTCGCTCATCGACCAGCGCGCCACGGACGGCCTGCCGCCGCTCGGCTACCTCGAAGCCGCGCGCCTGCTCACGCCCGTCGCCCGCGCCCTCGAGATCGCCCACAACTTCCCCGGGCCCCAGGGCGCGATCTGCGTCGTCCACCGCGACATCAAGCCCGCGAACATCTTCCTCGCCGAGGTCCACGGCACCGAGTACGTGAAGATCCTCGATTTCGGCATCGCCCGCGCCCGCGACGCGGCCTCCGTGATGGCCGGCGAGATGACGCAAGCGGACACGGCCACGCCGCTCGCCTTCACGCCGCGCTACGGCGCGCCGGAGCAGTGGGCGCCGAAGCGGTTCGGCACGACCGGCCCGTGGACCGACGTCTGGGGCCTCGCGCTCGCGTTCCTGGAGACCATCGCCGGCCGCGTGGTGATCGACGGCGACGCGGTGGCGATCATGGGGACCGTGCTCGACGAGAAACGAAGGCCCACGCCGCGGAACGAGGGCATCGCCGTGCCCGACGCGCTCGAAGCCGTCTTCCGCCGCGCGCTCGCGGTCGATCCGCGCGAGCGCCCCGGGAGCGCCGGCGCGTTTTGGGACGAGGTAGAGCAAGCCCTCGGCACAGGGCCGCGCCTCTCCGTGCCCACGGGGCATCGGTCCGGGATCACGCGGGCGCCGGCGATCGAGGCGCCTCAAGGCGATTCGCGCCGCTCGTCGGGCTCGATGCGCGCCGTCTCCGTGCCGCCCGCGAGCCTCGACGTCGCCTCCACGATGCTCGCCGACAGCCCGGCCGAGGGCGGGGGCCGCATCTCGCGCTTCCCCGAGCCGCCCGCGCCGTCGGTCCGCGCCCGGGACGCGGCGGCGATCGACGTCGACTGGGGCGCGAGCGGCCCGAGCGCGCCGCAGCGCCGATCGAGCACGTCGATGCCGGCCGTGCGCCTCGATCCGCCGGCGTCGCCGCCGAGCTCGCGCGTCTCCTCGGTGCCGAAGCCGCGCGTGTCGGCGGTCCCGCGCGAGCCGCTCCCGCGCGAGCCGCTCCCGCGCGAGCCTCTCCCGAGCGTGTCGAACGAGCCTGCGCCCGACGTCCGCAGCATGCTGGGCGGCCCGGTCGCGCTGGCCGGCGCGGGGGTCATCATCCGCGTGCTCGACCAGATCGCGGGATGGCTCTGGCTCGGAGGCGAGCGCGTGGGGCTCGGGCCGCTCCGGTTGTCCTACGTCGCCGCGATCCTCATCGGCGCCGGGGCGCTGCTCGCCCTCGCGCGCCTGCTGCGCCATTTGACCCGGTAGGTGTCCTGGAGGCGGGGGTCGTTGTCCTACACGCTCCGGGCGATCGGCGCGAGCGTGCCTTTCACCACCCGCACGTAATCGGTCGGCGCGAGGAGGATTTGCAGCCCCCGCATGCCTGCTGAGACGGACACCACGTCGTGCAGCTCGATCGTCTCGTCGACGACGACAAAATAGTCCTTTTTGCCGCCGATTGCCGTCACGCCGCCGCGCACGTAACCCGTGAGCGGCTGGACCTCCTTCAGCGACACCGTATCCACCTTGCGATCGCCCGTGGCCCGCGCGAGCGCTTTCAGATCGAGCTCCTCGTTCCCGGCGAGCACGGCCATGAGCACGCCCGTCCGATCCCCTCGACAAACCAGGGTCTTCCAGACCTGCTCCACGGGCAAGCCGATCTTCTCGGCCACGGTCCCGGCACGGAGATCCTCGGGATCGACCTCGTACGCGCGGAGCTCGTAGGCAATGCCGAGCGTATCGAGCAACCTCACCGCGTTCGTTTTCATCGCACGCTTTCAACGCTTGGGGGCTGCGCTCGGACGAGCCGAGCTACGCCCCCAAACCCCCGGCGGCCTCGGCCCCCGACAGGTCCCGGAACATATCGGTCGAGAAATAACGCTCCATTCGGTCGCAGAGCACGGTCGCGATGTCGTGCCCCGGCCCGAGTTTGCGCGCGAGCCTGCGCGCCCCGGCCAGGTTGAGCCCGCTCGACGGGCCCACCGGGAACCCTTGCGCCACGAGATCCCGCGCCGCGCGAATGGCCTCCGCGTCAGGGACCGGGAGCGAGACCACGCCACCCACGGCCTCCTCGTCGAGGATCTGCGAGAGCCCGTCCACGACGCCCGGGATCCCGCCGCAGATCTCCGGCTGCCCTTCGAAACACACGCCCCGCTCGGGCCGAGGCCTGCCGATGACCGCCTTTTGCCCCGACTCGAGGAGCGCCCGCGCGATGCCCATGAGCGTCCCGCCGGTCCCGACGCCGGCGACAAACCCGTGGATCGTGGTGCCGACCTGGGCGATGAGCTCGGGGCCCGTGGTGCGCTGGTGGGCGAGGGCATTCTGGGGATTCTCGAATTGCCGCGGCCAGAAGACACGCGTGTCCTCTTCGGCCATGCGGCGTGTCTCTTCGATCGCGCCGAGCACGCCGAGCTTCTGCGGCGTGAGGACGACCTCGCCGCCATAACGACGGATGATGAGCAAACGCTCGCCGCTCACGCCCTCGGGCATGACCGCGCGGAATCGCACGCCGATCATGGCGCAGGCCATGGCGAAGGAGATCGACGTCGAGCCGCTCGACGCCTCGACGACGATGCTGTCGTCCCGCAGCGCCCCGCGCTCGACCGCGCAGCCGAGGATGAAGCTCGCGATGCGGTCCTTCGTGGAGCCGCTCGGGAGCATGTACTCGAGCTTGATCCAGAGGGTACACCCCGTCTCCTCGTCCCGGAGCGGGACCGTGGGCGTGCCCGCCGCGAGCCGCGCGAGCCAGGCCTTCATCGAGCGTCGGACCATGGGGCGCAGGCTAGCCGAGGTCGCCGGAATTGTCCTACCCGAACGGGAAAACGAAGGCCGCGCCGCTCCTCACCGCGGCTCCGTCAGCTTGCTGTGCACGAGCACGTTCCGCCCCGACGCCTCGAACAAGATCGCGAGCCGCGTCGTCTTCGCGCCGAGCGCCTCCGTCAGCTTCGCTCGTTCTTTCTCGTGTTTGCAGCCCGCGAGCCGCTCGCGCAGCGCCGCGATGTCCCGCAAGAGCTCTACCTCCTCCGGCGCGCTCCCCGCGATGCGCTGGATCCGCGCGGCCATGCGGTCCTCCTCGGGCAGGCCGGCGAGGTCGTCCGCGGGCATCGGCTTGCCCTTGCCCGGCAGGTCCTCGAACGCGCCCCGCGCCTCCGCCTCCCGGATCCGCGCCTCCACGAGCACATGAAAATCCCTGGAACGCACGCCTCGTCTCCTTGTTCGGCCACCCCTCGCGCACGTCGTGGGGGCGCTTGCGCGCGGGTCAAGCCCCCCGTGGCCGTTCCGGACGCGCCCGCCGGGCGAGCCGAAGCGCAGACCTCCGAAGCGGCTGGTCAGCGCCCGTGATCCATGTATGCTCCGCCGCGATGCGCCACAGCGCTGGGGACGCTCCTCGTCCATCCTCGGGCAGGCGGCTCGGGCCACCTTGCCTCGTCCGGCTCGTTTGCTCGTTTGCCGCGGTCGCCCTCGGCGTCACCTCGAGCGTGGCGGCCTTGGCCGAAGAGCCCTCCACGGCTGCGCCCGCGCCTGAGCCCACCCCGAGCCGGGGGAACCTGCGCCAGGCCAAGAACTTCGTCGGCCTCGGGCCGCTCTTCGGCATCACGGGCCACACCGACGGCACCATCTCGGGTGCCCTCGGCTTCGAGCTCTCGTACGTGCGTTACCCCGTCGAGGCGTTCGCGTTTGGCCTCGGCGCCTTCGCGCAGGCGCAGTCCGTCGGGTTCACGCACGGCCGCTGGGCGTTCGGCCCGCAGATCAACTTCATGATGTTCGGCGCCGAGCTCGGCGCGTACCTCGAAGAAGGCTACGGCAACCGCGCCACCACGATCGGCCTCCACGCCTCGCCTTTCGTCTCCATTGGCTTCTTCTCCGCGGCCTTCCGGATCGGCGTCCCCGTCAGCGCCTTCTCCGAGGGGACGCCGTACGGCCTGGATCTCGGGCTCATCTGCGCCATCAAGGCGCCCATCCCTCTCGACGGCCAGCTCTTCGGCCTCGCATTCCATTGATGATCGACGATATCGCGGACGAACAGGACGAACAGGAAGACCACGAGCCGAAAGCCCCCGAGCAGGCTCCTTTTTCCGACGACGACCTCCGCGTCGCCCTCGACGTGCTCGAAGCCGTGGTGCGCGACCGGGCCGTGCTCGCGGACGTGCCTCGCGAGGCGCGCGTGCGGCTGCTCGAAGCGGCCGGGCGGGTCTCACGGCCCGATCGCGCCGAGCAACGCCGGCTCGCGAAGGCGCTCCGCCGCAAGGATCGCCTCGCCGTGAAGGCCGAGGATGCGGCGCTGCTCGACGCGACCGGCATTCGCGCGGGCCGCCGCGCGACCGTCTTCCAGACCCCGCCGCCGAGCTTCGGCGCCTTGCCGGGCCCCGCCGAGACGCCGCCGCCCGCCGAGCTCAGCGACGCGCGCAAGTGTTACGTCTGCAAAGCCGAGTTCCGGAAGATCCATTTCTTCTACGATCAGCTCTGCCCGCCCTGCGCCGAGCTCAATTATCAGAAACGCACGCAGGCGGCCGACCTCCGGGGCCGCGTCGCGCTCGTGACCGGCGCGCGCGTGAAGATCGGCTACCAGGCCGCGATCCTCCTCCTCCGCGCCGGCGCGCGGGTCGTCGTGACCACGCGGTTCCCCCACGACGCCGCGCTCCGGTACGCCCGCGAGAGCGATTACGAGGCCTGGGCCGAAAGGCTCGAAATTCACGGCCTCGACCTGCGCCTCACCCCGAGCGTCGAGCGGTTCGCGCGGTTCCTCGAAGGCCACCTGCCGCGGCTCGATTTCATCATCCACAATGCCTGCCAGACCGTGCGCAGGCCGCCGGGCTTTTACGAGCACCTGCTCGACACCGAGCTGCAATCCCCCGATCGATTGCCGCCCGAGGCGGCCCGCCTCGTCGCGAGCCACGAGGCCGAGCGCGCCGCGCAACGAGCGCTCGCCCAGGCCAACGAGGTCGCGCTCGCCCCGCGCGCGGGCTCGCTCGCCTTGTTCGAGGGCTCCGCCGCGCTCTCGCAGATCCCGCTGACGGCCGAGGATCACGCGCTGCGCGGCCGGGTCGATCTCTTCCCCCGCGGGGCGCTCGACGCGGATCTCCAGCAGATCGATCTGCGCGACAAGAATAGCTGGCGCCTCGCGCTCGCGGAGGTGCCCACGATCGAGCTCCTCGAAGTGCACCTCGTCAATGCCATTGCCCCGTTCGTGCTGAGCAGCAAGCTGAAGGGCCTCATGACGCGGCACCCCTCGCGCGACAAACACATCGTCAACGTCTCGGCGATGGAGGGGCAATTCTACCGCGAGCACAAGACCGACAAACACCCGCACACGAACATGGCCAAGGCGGCGCTGAACATGCTGACGCGCACCTCGGCGCAGGATTACGTGAACGACGGCATCCACATCAACAGCGTGGATACGGGGTGGGTGACGGACGAGGATCCCGCGGAGATCGCGGCGCGCAAGCAATCGATCCACGGCTTCCACCCGCCGCTCGACATCGTCGACGGGGCGGCCCGGATCGTGGACCCGATTTTCGAGGGGGTCGCCACGGGAACCCACGCATTCGGGCAATTCTTCAAGGATTACAAGCCGACGCCCTGGTGACGGCGCTTCTTACCGCGCCACAGCAAGCGTGTTCAAGGGCGCGCCGACCGCGCGGCCTCGCGGAGAGGTGCGAGCGTTCTGCCTGGTGATCGAGCTCATACGCCCTGGCCCGCCTGGCGTTGGGTGTGACACGACCGGCCGCGTGTGGAGGTGTCCTTCGCCACGAGGGCGTGCCAGGAGCGCTGGTTCCATGCTATGGGGATTCAGGGGGCTGCCGATCGCAAGTCATGGGTGGGCCCATTCCCTGCGCGCCCCTTGCCTGGCGCCCGCTCTGGGCGGCGAGCTTTCCCATGAAGGACGCGTCCCCGTTCGAGATCACCCAGACACTTCACGAGGGCAGGGGCACCCTCGTGCTCCGCGGGGTCCGGACGGCCGATCACCTTCCCGTGATCCTGAAGGTGCTCGACCCGAGGCGCAGCCGCCCGCGCGATCTCGAGCGCTTGAAGCGGGAATACGAGATTGGAAGGCAGCTCGACTTGCCGACCCTCGTCAGGCCGCTCGCGCTCGAGACGCACGAGGGAATGCCGGCGCTCGTGCTGGAGGATTTCGGCGGTCAGTCGCTCGACCACTTCCTCGGCGCGCCCTTGCCCATCGAGCGGTTCCTCGACCTCGCGGTCCATATCGCGGCGGCCGTCGGGGCGCTCCATCGGCGTGGCGTCATCCATAAAGATCTGAAACCCCAGAACATCCTCGTCAACACGTCCACCGGCCAGCTCAAGCTCGCCGGTTTCGGGCTCGCGGTATGCTCATCCCGCGAGCGCCAGGCAGCCCGGAGCCCGAGCCTCATCGAGGGCTCCCTGCCGTACCTCGCGCCGGAGCAAACGGGGCGGATGAACCGGGCGATCGACAGCCGCGCCGACCTCTATGCCCTGGGCGTGACATTTTACGAAATGCTCGCCGGGCGCCTGCCCTTCGAGGCCGCGGACCCGCTCGAATGGGTGCATTGCCATATCGCCCGTATCCCGCAGCCTCCCGGAACGTGGGTCCCGGAGTTGCCCGAGGCCCTCTCCGCGCTCGTCATGAAGCTCCTGGCCAAGATGGCGGACGATCGTTACCAGACCGCCCGCGGCCTCGCGCACGACCTCGAGCGGTGCCTTTCCGAATGGCGTGCCAAAGGCAGGCTCGAACCGTTTGTCCTGGCCGAGCACGACGTCTCCGGCCGCTTCGAGATCCCCCATAAGCTTTATGGCCGCGGGGAGGAGATCGCCGCGCTGCTGCGTGGGTTCGAGCGTGTGGTCGGCACGGGCTCCCCCGAGCTCGTCCTGGTCTCGGGTTACTCCGGCATCGGAAAATCGGCGCTGGTCCGGCAGCTCTGCAAGCCGATCGTTCGCGAGCGGGGCTTCTTCGTTTCAGGAAAGTTCGACCGGTACAAGCGCGACATCCCCTATTCCACGATCGTACAGGTCGTCCGGGAGCTCGTGCTCGAGATCCTCGCCGAAAGCGAGGAACGGATCGCTCCTTTCCGTGAGCGGCTCATGGGCGCCCTCGGGATCAACGCACAGCTCATCGTGGACGTGATCCCGCAGGTCGAGCTCGTCATCGGCAGGCAACCGCCGGTCGCCGAGCTTCCGCCGCTCGAGGCGCAGAACCGGTTCCGTATCGTGTTCCGGCATTTCATCGGAGTGTTTGCCCGCAAAGAGCACCCCCTTGCACTCTTCCTCGACGATCTCCAGTGGGCCGATCCGGCGAGCCTCGCGCTCCTCGAGGATCTGGTGGCCCACGCCGAAACGGGCCATCTCCTCGTGATCGGCGCATACCGTGACAACGAGGTGACCCCCTTGCACCCGCTCGTGCTGACGCTTCGCAACGTGCGGAATGCGGGCGCGCGTGTCTCGGACATCGTGCTCGGCCCGCTGTCCAGGGTGCACCTCGCCGCGCTCGTCAGCGACATGCTCCACTGCCGCCCCGAGGAAGCCGCGCCGCTTTTGGACCTCGTCCACGAGAAGACGGCGGGCAACCCCTTTTTCACGATCCAGTTCCTCACCGCGCTGCATGACGAGCGCCTGATCGAGTTCGACGAACGCGCGAGCGCGTGGCAATGGGACGTCGCGAAGATTCGAGCCAAGGGCTTCACCGACAACGTGGTCGAGCTGATGGTTGGCAAGCTCGCGCGGCTCCCTGCGCGCACCCAGGAAGCGCTGAAACAGCTCGCGTGTCTCGGGAGCACGACCGACGTCGCCGTCCTCTCGGCGGTGAGCGGCCGCTCGGAGCAGGCATCACACGAGGATCTCTGGGAGGCCGTCCGTGGGGGGCTCGTCCTCTGGATGGATGGGGCGTACAGTTTTCTTCACGATCGCGTCCAGGAGGCGGCCTATTCGCTCATCCCCGAGGAGCAGCGGCCCGAGGTGCACCTGCGGATCGGCCGGCTCCTTTTGGCGAAGTTGCCAGAAGAGGTGATCGCGGAGCGCGTCTTCGACATCGCGAACCAGCTCAACCATGGCGTCGCGCTCATAACCGATCCACGCGAAAAGGAGACGCTCTGCCGGCTCGACTTTCAGGCTGGAAGAAGGGCGAAGGCCTCGATTGCGTACGCGTCGGCGCAAAGCTATCTGGCCCAAGCGACGCCGCTCTTGGCGGCGGACGCCTGGCGCACGCAGTACGAAGAAACATTCGCCCTCTACATGGAGCGGTCCGAATGCGAGTACCTCGTCGGCAACTTCCAGCGGGCCGATGAGCTATTCGACCTGATATTCCAGAACGCGCGCTCCAATCTCGACCGAGCCAGGGTCTACCGGCTGCGCATCAGGTTGTACCAGGTCTCGGGGCGATATGCCGACGGGGTGACGGTCGCACTGGAAGCCCTGCGGCTCTTCTGCGTGACATTGCCCGCGTCGAACGAGGAGATCCAGGCCGCAGTCGAAGCCGAGAACCGGGGCATTTCGGCCAGCCTGCGCGGTCATCGGATCGCCGACCTCCTCGACGCGCCGGTGGTGAGCGACCCCGATGGGAGGGTGCTCATCGGCCTGCTCGTCGACTCGATCCCCTGCGCGTACAATGCGCGACCGGAGATGTTCGCTCTGCACGTCGTCCAAGCGCTGAGCTTCTCCCTGCGGTATGGGAACGCCGAGGAAACCTGCTTCGCCTACTGCGCCTACGGCATCATGTTGGCGTCGGTCTTCGGCGACATTCCGTCCGCCTACGAGTTCTCCGAGATGTCGCTGCGGCTGAACGAGAAGTTCAACGACGCCAAGCTCAAGGGCAGGCTGCTCTTCATGCATGGCGGCCACATCCACTCCTGGCGGAGGCCCATCGCGACCAGCGTTCCGATCATGGAGCAGGCTTTCCTGGCCTGCTTGGAGGTCGGTGATCTGGTTTTTGCCGGCCTCGCGACCGTTCTGACGGTATGGCTGGTTCTGGAGACCGGCAGCCCGCTCGACGAGGTCCTCAGAGTGGCGCAGAAATACCTCGCATTCGCCAGAGAGAGCCATAACGATGCGGTATTTCATACGATCCAGCTCGAACAGCAGTTCGTTGCGAGCCTGCAAGGACCGACGCTGGAGCCGGCAAACCTCGACGATCGAGCTTGCGACGAAGCTGAAAGTCTGGCCTTGATCACGGGGGCGACGTTCGGCTGCGGGATTGCCTTCTACCATGTCATGAAGCACGTCGCCGCTTTTACCGACGGACGGTATCGCGAGGCCCTCGATTCTGCGGCCCGAGCGGCGACAATGTTGGGGGCGGTCATGGCGCAGCCCATCGAGGCCACGCATCACTTCTACCATGCGCTCACTTTGACCGCGCTCTACCCGCAGGCGCCTGCCCCGCAGCAGCGGGAGTTCGCGTGCACCCTCGAACGGGGGCTGCAGAAGCTCAAGCTATGGGCGGACAACTGCCCCGAGAACTATCTGAACCGCTACGCTCTCGTGTCGGCCGAGGTGGCTCGCATCGAGGGCCGAGACCTCGACGCCGAGCGCCTCTATGAAGAGGCCACTCGCTCGGCGCGCGAGAACGGCTTCGTTCACATCGAAGCGCTCGCCTACGAGCTCGCATCTCGGTTCTACCGGGCGCGTGGGTTCGTCCTGTTCGCCGATACGTACCTCCGCGAGGCGCGCGCCTGCTACGCCCGCTGGGGCGCTGATGGCAAGGTGAGACAGATTGACCAGCAGCATTCCCGCCTCCTCGAACCGAGGTTGCCCGCGCCCACCGCCACCTTCGCAGTCCGGTCCGAGCAGTTCGACCTGCTATCGGTGACCAAGGCCTCGCAGACCATCTCGGGCGAGATCCTCTTCGACAAGCTGGTGCGCACGCTGCTCACGGTCGTGCTCGAGCAGGGCGGAGCGCAACGAGGCTGCCTGATTCTTTGCCGGAATGGTTGTTCTTCGATCGAGGCGGAGGCGTCCCTCGAGGAAAGAGGCGCGGCGACGAAGCTCCTGGAATCGCAGCAGATCTCGTCGTCGCTGGTGCCCGTCTCGATCGTCACCTACGCCCTGCGGACGAAGGAGCGCGTGCTCCTCGAGGACGCGGCCGAGGCGGCGAAATATGCATCGGATCCCTACGTCGCCCGCGTGAAGCCGAGGTCACTCCTGTGCTTGCCCATCCTCCAGCAGACCGAGGTGGTGGGGCTGCTCTATCTGGAGAATAACCTCCTCGCCGGCGCGTTCACGCCCGACAGGCTCGTCGCCCTCTCGCTCCTCGCCACGCAGGCCGCGATTTCCCTGGAGAAGGTGCAGCTCCTCCGGAAGGAGCAGGCGGCGCGGGCGGCAGCCGAGGCGGCGGAGCGCCGCGCCATGTTCCTCGCCGAGGCCGGCGCGGTCCTGTCGGAGTCGCTCGATTACCAGGAGACGCTCACGCGCCTCGCGGGGCTGTGCGTGCAATCGATTTCCGACTGGTGCGTGATCGACATCGTGGAAGGCGGAGAGATCCGACGCATCGCCGGCGCCCACAAGGACCCCACGAAGGCGTCGCTGCTCGAGGAGCTCCAGCGGCGGTATCCCCCTCGCTGGGATTCACCCCACGGGGCGTCCAGGGTCCTGCGGACGGGGGCGCCGCTCCTCGTGCCCGAGCTCTCCGACGACGTCATACGAGGCTTGGTCGTCAACGAAGAGCATCTGAAGGTCAGCCTCGCGCTCGGGGCACGGAGCTCCATGATTGTGCCACTCGTGGCGCACGGACAAACGCTCGGGGCGCTGAGCGTCGTCTCGGGCGCGCCGGGACGCCGCTACGTGCGCGCCGATCTCGCGCTGGTCGAGGAGGTCGCGCGCCGGGCCGCGATGGCGATCGACAACGCGCGGCTCTATTGCAAGGCCCGGGACGCCGTCCGCGTGCGGGACGAGTTCCTCACCGTGGCCTCGCACGAGCTGAATACGCCGGTAACGTCGCTCCGGCTCACGCTGCAATCGCTGGACCGGTCCATCCGGGGAAGCCGGTCGGGCGATATGCAGGCGATGGCCAAGCTGGTCGAGCGGGCCCTGCGTCAGGGGACACGCCTGGCCCGGCTGAACAAGGCCCTCGTGGACGTCTCGCAGCTCCACGGGGGCCGGCTCCCGCTCGAGCCCGAGAATGTCGACCTCGCGACCCTCTTCCGCCATGCGCTCGACCAGCTCAAGCCGGAGCTCTCGCAAGCGCGGTGCTCGGTCCACATCCAGGACGGCCCCCAGGTCGTCGGCCATTGGGATCCGGACCGCATCGAGCAGATCCTGACGAACCTCCTCTCGAATGCGATCAAGTTCGGGGCCGGCAAGCCCATCGAGGTTGTCTGGGGCGAGGAGGGCGGGCTCGCGCGGATCGTGGTCGAGGATCACGGGATCGGCATCGACCCGGCGCGGCAGGAGCGCATCTTCGAGTGCTTCGAGCGCGCGGCCTCCGAGAATTACGGCGGGCTGGGGCTCGGTCTGTACCTCAGCCGCCGGATCGCGGAAGCGCACGGAGGCTCGCTCCGGGTCCAGAGCCAGCCGGGGGTCGGATCGTCGTTCACCCTCGAGCTCCCTCGTGTCGGCCGCCCTGCGCCGTGGAGCGATGCGCCCAGGCACAACGACGAGGGCGGGGCGCCGGCGTAGCTCGCTTAGACCCGCGCCGCTCGGATGGCGTGGCGGAGGGCGGCGCGGAGCGAGCCGAACGTCTTGACGGAGAATGGCACGCCAAGCTCGACGAGCGTGCGCGCCATTCCCGGCCCGAGGCCCGAGACCAGGCATTCGCTGCCGATGAGGCCGGTCGCGCGGACCATGTCGCCGAGGTGCGAGGCAATCGAGGCGTCCATCGTCGACGCGCCCGTCAAATCGAGGATCGCAAAGCGCGCACTGCTCCGCACGATCGCATCGAGCAGGCTCTCCGTCATACGGGTCGCGCGCGTGGCGTCGATCCCGCCGACGACCGGCATCGCGAGCACGCCGTCCCAGAGATCGAGGACCGGCGCCGAGAGCTCCTCGATGGTGGCGGCCTGCGCGCGCGCTCGCTCGCGCATCTCCTCCTCCTCCTTCACGCGATCGGTCACGTCGTTCACGAGCGAGGCGACGCCGACGACCTGGCCCTCCTCGTCGACGAGCGACGTATTCGTCCATTCGCACGTGATGCGCCGGCCATCCTTGGTGATGTTCTCATTGCGGGCGCGTACCGGCCCCTTGGCCTGCTTGATCTGCTCCCAGACGTCGGCCACGTAGGGGCGGATCTCCGGGGGCACCATGAGCTCCTGGCCGTAACGGCCCATGGCCTCCTCGCGGTGCCAGCCGAAGATCGACTCCGCCGCCGGATTCCAGTCTGCGACGCGGAAATCGGTGTCCCACTCGATCATGCCGAGCGGCGCTTGATGAAAGTGGAGCGCGAGCCGCTGCTGCGAGCGGTAGAGCGCCTCGCGAATGCGCTTTTGCCCCGTGACGTCGATACCGACGCCATAAAAATACTTGAACGCGCCGTCGTCGTCGTAGACCGGCCTTCCATGCCACTCGACGAGCAGCTCGCGGCCGCTCCGGGTGATGACCCGGTTTTCATTGTACGTCGTCCCGCGCGACGACACGAGCTCCCCGAAGATCCTCCGGAGCACCTCGTGATCACGCACCGGGACGAACATCGTCGCGTAATCCTGGCCGATGACCTCGTCGCGTGTATACCCGAGCGCGCCGAGCATCGTGCCATTCATGTACACCGTACGACCGCTTGCATCGATTCCGACCACGAATGTCGGGGAGGTATCCAGGATCTCGTTCGCAAGCAGGGGTTCCGCGGCGTCCGGCATGGTGGTTCGTGCGCCGCCCGCGTTTCACCAGTACAGGCGGCCACGGTACGTTACAGGAGGGCTTCCAGCCACGCAAGGCTCGTCGCCGCCCCCGCGACACGGCATTCGTATCGCGGGACACGCGTTGTTTCATTGACGCATTTTGATGTGGGCCGTCGCGGCCGCCTGCTCGCTCGCCTTCGTTACGGGATGTCGTCGAGCCCACCCGGCATCGGGTAGGGCCACGTGCTCGCGTGCGTGCCGCCGTCGACCTCCAGGATTTTCCCCGTGATCCACGAGGACGCGGGCGAGGCCAGGAAAAGAACCGAAGCCGCGATGTCTTCGGGCGTGGCGAGGCGGCCCATGGGCGTTTTTGCCGTCATCTTCTCCAGCAGGTCGCCGGCCCCGACGAATGCTTCGAGCGCGTCCGTCATCGTCGCGCCCACGGCCAGCGCGTTGACGCGCACCCGCGGCGCCCATTCGTGGGCGAGCAGACGCGTCATGTGGTTCAGCGCGGCCTTCGCGGCCCCGTAGGCGACGAAGCCCGTGTCCACGCAGTGGCTCATCACGGACGAGATATTCACGATTGCGCCGCGCGTCCGCGCGAGGTGCGGCGCGGCGATGCGGGAGAGGTGCAACGCCGAGACGACGTTGAATTGGTACGACGCGAGCATCTCCTCGTTCGACAGCGCGATCGCGATCCTCGGCGGATACCCGCCCGCATTGTTGACGAGCACGTCGAGCCGGCCGAACTCCTCGAGCGCGCGGGCGAGCAGCCGGTCGAGCTCCGCGCCCGCTGTCACGTCCGTCGGCACCACGAGCGCGCGCCGCCCGCGCGCGCGGACCTCCCGCGCGGCCTCCTCCAGCACGTCCGCGCGCCGCGCCGCGAGCACCACGTCGGCCCCCGCCTCGGCCAGCGCAATCGCGGCGCCGCGCCCGATCCCACGGCTCGCGCCCGTGACGATCGCGACCTTGTCGTTCATCCGGAAAACATCGAGGATCATGGTCTCATCTACCCCTTGGCTTTCCGCGGCAGGCGCGGGAAGAGCGCCGGCACGCGGTTCATGTGATCGGCATATCCGGGCCTGCGCGCCACGGAGCGTTTGTCCATCAATGGGATGCTGACGAACACGAACAGGCAGGTGATCCAGGCGGGCCCGACGAGCGGATAACGGGCGCCCGGATCCGCGGCGAGGGCGAAGAGGAAAAGCCCCCACCAGAACGTGATTTCGCCGAGGTAGTTCGGGTGGCGGCAATACGCCCACACGCCCGTATCGAGGATCCGCCCCGGCCCGTTGTTCCGGAGCCGGAACGCGCGGAGCTCCGCGTCGGCGCGCGTCTCCAGCACGATCGCGAAGGTCGTCACCACGAAGGCCGCCGCGTCGAGCCACGAGAGCGGCTGCGTCCCCGTGCCGAGGGCCGGGAAGAGGGACAAACAGCCGAGGAACACGCAGACCGTCGGCATGAAGTGGAGGCCCAGGAAGCTCACGAGCCAGTACGCCCGCCCCATCGAGCGGCGCAGATCCACGTACCGAAAATCCTCATGGCCGAGCCCGTGCCAGCCGCGCGCCCAGTTCCACGTGAGCCGCGCGCCCCACGCGAGCACGAGCGCCGTGACCAAGATGCGCCGCGACATCGGCGCGCCCGCCGCCTCCGGCGACATCGCAATCGCCGGCGCGATCACCATCGGCGCGACGCTCCAGTACGCGTCGTACAGGCTCGAATTGTTGCACAGCACGCTCGCCACGAAGACCACGACCGTCGCCGCCGCGTCTGCCGCGGCAAAGGCCACGATCGACGAATGCCCCGGCGCGACCGCGCGGTACACCAGCCATCCCACGACGGTGCCCGCGACGTAGGCGAGCGTGACGATCCCGAAATCCCGGGCACGATTCCCGGCTTTGCTCATGTCGCTTCCTCCGGCAAACCCGCCCGGGCGAGCCGGGCGGTCCCCTATAGCGAGACCGCCGGCGCGGGACCAGAGGTCAGCAGGCTTCAGATCTCGAAATCGGCCGGATACTCGTCGTCCCCGGGCTGGCTGCCCGCGGCGATGACGCGGGTCTCCGGGGGTTTGACGGCGACACGCGAGCGCTTCGGGATGCCCCGCGTCAAAAAGACCGAGCCGCCGACGACGCTGCCTTGCCCCACCACGGTCTGGCCGCCGAGCACCGTCGCGTTCGCGTAGAGCGTGACGGCGTCCTCGACCGTCGGATGGCGCTTCGTGTCGCGAATGACGCGGCCTCGCTCGTCCTTCGGGTGCGACATCGCGCCGAGCGTCACGCCCTGGTAGATCTTCACGTGGCCGCCGATGTGGCTCGTCTCGCCGATCACGACGCCCGTCGCGTGATCGATGAAGAAGCTCTCGCCGACGGTCGCGCCGGGGTGGATGTCCGCGCCGCTGCGAGAATGGGCCCACTCGCTCATGATGCGCGGCATGAGCGGCACGCCGAGCACGTAGAGCTCGTGCGCCACGCGATGCACCGTGATGGCGAGCAGGCCCGGGTACGAAAGGATGACCTCGTCCAGGCTGCCCGCCGCCGGATCTCCGTCGTACGCCGCCTGCACGTCGAGCAGGAGCGTGTCGCGGATCTCGGACAGACGGCTGAGCAGCCGGCACGCGATGTGCCGGCCGTACTCGGCGCAGCCGCCGGCCTCTTTTTCCTCCGCGGGGTCGCGCTCCGACTCGCCGGCCCAGCAGAGGCATTTCTCGATTTGCGTCGCGAGCTTCTCACGCAGCGTCGAAACGAGCGTGACGACGTGGTAACGAAGGTTGCCCTCCGTCAGGTCCTGGCGCCCGTAATACCCGGGGTAGAAGACCTGGAAGAGGAGCTCGATGATCTCGAAGATCTCCTCGCGGGAGGGCAGGAATTTCTTGCCGATGTAGTGGCCGCGGCGATCGCGCTCGTAGCTCGCGATCAGCCCGTCCACCACTTTGCCGAGGCCGTTTTCCGGATCGCCCATCATGCAACGCTCAGGGGCTCTGCTCGGCCAGCCGAGCTACGCCCCCGAACCCTCTCTTTCACGTGGCCGTCGCCTTTTCCACGGCCTCGAACATGCCCTCGAAGAGCGCGGTCGAGAGGTAACGCTCGCCGGCGTCCGGCAGGACGGCCACGATCGTCTTGCCCTCGAACGCGGGATCACCCGCGAGCCGGAGCGCCGCGACCATCGCCGCCCCGCACGAGATACCGGCGAGGATGCCCTCCTCGCGCGCGAGCCTGCGCGCCATGGCGATCGACTCGTCGTTCGTCACCGTCTCCACCCGATCCACGAGCGAGAGATCGAGGTTTCGCGGGACGAACCCCGCGCCGATCCCCTGGATCTTGTGCGGCGACGGCTTGACCTCTTGCCCCGCGATCGTCTGCGTGATGACGGGCGAGTGCGTGGGCTCGACCGCGACGGTCACGATCTTCTTGCCCTTCGTTTGCTTGATGTACCGCGAGACGCCGGTGATCGTGCCGCCCGTGCCGACGCCGCTGACGAGGACGTCGACCTCGCCGTCGGTGTCCTCCCAGATCTCGGGGCCCGTGGTCTTCTCGTGGATGGCGGGGTTCGCCGGGTTCTCGAACTGCTTCATCAGCACGTACTTGTCGGGCTGCGTCGCGGCGAGCTCCTCGGCGCGGGCGATGGCGCCCTTCATGCCGAGCGGGCCGGGCGTCAGGATGATCTGCGCGCCGAGCGCGACCAGCACCTTGCGCCGCTCCATGCTCATCGTCTCGGGCATCGTCAGCACGCACGGATACCCGCGCGACGCCGCGGCGAACGCGAGCGCGATGCCGGTGTTGCCGCTCGTGGCCTCGACGATCGACATGCCGGGGCGGAGGGCGCCGCGCTCCTCGGCGTCCCACACCATCGCGGCGCCGATGCGGCATTTGACCGAGTAGGCGGGGTTTCGGCCTTCGACCTTGGCCAGCACGGTCGCGCGCACGCCCGCCGTGAGGCGGTTGATCTTGACGAGGGGCGTGCGCCCGATGCTGCGTGAGTTGTCTTCGTAGATACGCGCCATGGGGCGCGGACTCTACCACGCTCGTCGCGATCCGGGAGTTCTCTCCGCACGAAGGGTACGAAGGAAGCGGACGCGCGCCCCCCTCACTTGACGCGCGAAGGCGGCCGCCGTACGGCCCATAACCCAGAAAACCCATGCACAAGATACGCTTGCTCGTCCCGGTCTCCGCGCTCCTCCTCTCCGCCTGCGGAAAATCGTCGGATTCGGTGCCCGCGCCGGCAGGCTCGGCCGCGCCCGCGGCGACCTCGGCGGCCGCGCCCGCGCCCGCAGCGAGCGCCGCCGCTGCGCCTGCGGAGACGAGCGCGTATTCGATCGTGCTCGAAGCGCCGGACGCGATCGCGATCACGGCGATGAAGGGCGGCGCGCTCCTCTCCGTGTCGAATCTCCATCTCCCCCTCGGCGAGGGGCCGCTCGTGCAGGACCCTGCGTTCATGAAGGGCCTCAAGAAGGGCGAGCCCTCGTACGGCATCGGCGGCGAGTGGCCGAAGTCCGCCTGGATCGGGGCGGTCGACGAAGACGCCAAGGCCAAGGTCTACAAATGGTTCGACTCCCTCGGCGGCCGCTGGGAGCCACAATCGATCCTCCGCGAGGGCGAGATCGTGCACGGCATCGCGACGATCGGCGACAACGTCGTCCTCGCCATTGCAATGCCCTCGAACGACATTCGGATGGCCCTCGTCGGCGGCAAGGGCGGCGTGCTCCCGGCGCCCACGGCCGCGAAAAAAGCGGCGCCGGTCGGTGAGGGCGAGGGCGCCGAGGAGGCGCCGAGGGATACGCCGCCCGAGGACGACAAGAGCTGCAAGGTGAAGATGAGCTCGACCGAGCCCTACTTCTTCACGGGCACGCCCACGGGCGAAGCCTTCGCGGCGGGCTACGAGTGCCAGGACGGAGGCGGAAAGGGCGCGCCGATGGTCGAGCGCTGGGAAGCGAAGAAGGTGCGCGGCACGGTGGAGCCGCTCCCCGCGCCGGCCTCGGGCTCGCTCAAGATCAGCGGCCTCGTGGCCGTCTCCGCGACGGACGTATGGGTGTTCGGCAATGCGGGCGGAGCGCCGTACTTCGCGCACTGGGACGGCAAGGCGTGGGCGCTCGAAAAGGCGCCGTCCGAGAAGGAGATCAACGACTTCATCGTGATCGAGGGCGGCGCGTTCCTTGCCGCTTCGAAGGATGGTTTGTACACCAAGAAGCCCGGGGGTACGTGGGAGGCCGTGGCGCTGCCGAAGAAGCTGGAGGGCTTCGAGCCCGGGGCCGTGTACGCGCGCACCGCTAGCGACGTGTGGGTCTACGGCAGGGCGGGCAGCACGCGGTACCTGCTTCGTTCGACGAAGGTGGACAAACCCGTGGTCATGCCCTCCGAGAAGGAGGTCCAGGCCACGCTCACCTCGAACTTCCGTTACCCCGCGACGCCGCTTTGCGTAAAACCCTACGCCCACCTCTTCTCGATCGGGCCGAGCGCGGCGCCGATCCCGAAGGAATTCCCCGCGGTGAAAAAATCGTTCGAGGGCAAGAAGTTCGACGGGGCGAAGCTCGTGGTGGAGGACGACGGCCGGAGCCTCTTCGTGGGCGCGAAGGCCACGAACATCGAGCAGGCCGAGGCGATCGTGAAGGCGTTCGCCGAGGCGAACCCAAAGATGACGCCCCGCGTGTTCTGCCACGATCCGCTTGTCAAGAAGGACGTCGACTGGCCCTGAGGGGACCTGCGGAAGGGGGGGTCGCGCCGGGGCGGACAGCCCTGGGTGGGGCCTGGGGCAAAGCCCCAGCGCGGCGTCTCCGAGGCCTACGCGTCGTCCGGGTCCCCGCCGAATGCCCTGCATACCTGCAAGATCGCGATCACTCCCCACGGATGGCTGCCTGCTGCGCTGCACCTGGGTCCCCGTCCATGCGTCCGCCGACCTCGGGCGTTGTGAAATGCTGCTCCCTGGGCGCGTCCTCCGCCCTACGGCGCCGCAGGTGGCCCGCTGCGCTCACCTGCACCTGCTCGACGGCGCGGCAGGTCCCCGAGCGTGCTCCGGAGACGCCGCCCTGCGGCGCTGCAAGTCTCCCTCCGCGAGGCCGCCTCCCGTTCTACGAGACCGCAGATCCCCGCGTGCGCTCTGCGCCCCCCGTCCTGCAGCGCCGCGACCTTGGCTGGCAGGGCTCATCGCCCGTCTTGACCCTGACTGTTCGATGAACTGCGCATCGCGCAGTTCATCGACCCCGCGTCCAGCGCTTGCGCTGGTCGGGGCCCAGGGGCGGACAGCCCCGGTGGGGCCTGGGGCAAAGCCCCAGCGCAGCGCCCCCAAGAGGCGACCCACGGAATCCTTCTACTGGCAGAACTCCTGCGTGCACACGCCGCCGATGGGCGCGCAGATCCCGCAGCTCGCGTTGCAGCAATACTCGCCGGGGCCGCAAATGTTCTCCCGGCAGCGCACCCCGCCCGGCTCCGGGCGGCCCCACGCGCTCCTCAGGCAGCCGCAGCCACATTCGTCGTAGAAAGACCTGGAACCCGGCTCGCAGCGGAACAGAATGGCTGCGCATCGGTCAGGGTCTCGGGAGACGTAACGTCGCCGCGGGTTCGCGCAGCGGGCGCCCGTCGGTTGTCCCGGAACACATACGCCGATGCAATCCGCGCCGCCTCGGGCGGGATCACAATCGTCGCCCGGCAGATCGATGCACCGCAGGTTGCCGGGACACCGGAGCCCCGCGAATCCGCCGCAACGCGGGAGCCTCGCGAAATCCTGGATGGAGAGCGCGTCCTTCGCCGCTTCGAGGTCCTCTTCTCCATCCGCGGCCGTGACGGGGAGGCCCGCCTCGAGCTCGTCGTCCGTTGGTTCGCCGGCCACGCAGGCGCTCCCCATGATCGCGGCGCCGAGCGCGAGCCCGAGCAACGCAAATCCCTTGGTCCACATACGGTACCTCCCTTTCACGTGCGGGGGCAACCCTCGGACATGCCGAGCGACGCCCCCAAACCCCCTCGGGGCCCGCTCGGGGAGACGAGTGGATCCCCCCATTTCCTGGATCGAGCACGACGCGTACCGTTCCCCGTGCGTGCATTCGGCGCCCGCGTGTTCAGGAATGGCACAGCGCGCGCGACACGGTTGGCAAATCGGGCGACATGGGAGAGCCGATTCGAGGGCGCTTCCATTGACACGGCATTCCGTCACCCAAGGAAACGATCGAGGTGAACCATGAGAAAGCGCATGGGGGGGACGATGCTGGCCTGCATGATCGGAGCGGCGTGCGTGCTCGCGGGGGCCTCGGCGCGCGCGGAGGCGCGCGGGGCGCCGGGGAGCGAGGCGCGCGCGGGGACCTCGGAGGCGCGAGGCGCCCTCGCCGCCGAGCCGACCCTGTGCGCGCGCTGCATGCGCGGGTGTCTGCGCGGCGATTATCGATGGTGGCCGTTCAACTGCGAGACGCTCTGCGCGGTGCTCCTGTGCCGGCCCGAGCGGTGGGTCGGCCCCGACGGCGAGGGGACGACGCGCGTGGTTCAGCCCTGAGGGGGCCGTTTTTCGAGGGCAGAGGCCGTGCGCGCGAACGTGGCATTTCCCTGGAAACACGTGACCGAGGACCCGCGCGGATCCCACGGATGGTAACGTGATACGTCGACGGGCGCCTCGCGCACCGTGGTCCCCTCGGGGGTCGTGACGTACGCCGTCAGCGCGTGGGTCACGTCGTCGGCGAGCAGGCGGCTCGAAAGGACCTGGAAATGGGCGCTCCACGCGCTGTCCTCGGCGCGGTGGCACCATCCCTCGGCGATCGAGAGCGGGGCAATGACGTCACACACGGCGTCCGGCGGCGCTCGCATCTCGCAGGCCCGGCCCTCGGGGGTGATGTCGATGCAGGGTTTGCCGTCGAGGAAAAGCTCGATGTGGTGGGCGTTCTCGCCGCCGGGATTCGAGACGAGCGCGTCGAAGCGGACGACGAGGCTCGTGAAGCAGCCGTCGCCCGGCGCCTCCGCGTCGCGCGTGGGTTGGGCCTGCGAGCCGAGCGAGACGAGCAGAGCGACGGCCGCGGCGAATGACGTTCCATGTTCGTACATGTCCCCTGCGCATACCAATTTCCATGCCGGTTTCCGTCCGCTCCTTACCGTTTGACAGGCAGGCGCGCCGGCGCTTTCATGCCGCCGCTGGAAACACGACGATGCCCGATCCTGCCTCGCAGCTCCTCCCATACGACCAGATCAAGCAGCAGCTCGACGCCGGCGCCGTCGCTTGCCTCGCGTCCGCGAGCCCGGAGCTCGTCAACGCGCAGCTTCCTGCGATCTCCTACAAGAAGTCCACGATCACGATCGAGCTCTCGTTTCAGAGCCTGCCCAAGGAGGCGTTTTTCCCCATCGTGGACGTGCTCGCGCAGTACTTCCGGTACTTCACGGAGTTCCGCCGCAGCTATTTCGGGGTCGGGGTCGTCGCGGATCATCACAGCCCCTTCGAGCGCCGGATGTCCGACCGGAAGAAACCGGGCGAGGCCCCCGAGCTCCCGCCGCCGATGAAGGTGACGTTCCGGTTCGACCCGAAGGGGCACGGCGTGGTTTCGTTCGAGAAAGAGGCGCTCCTCCTGCAAGAGGAGATCAATTGTATCCTCGACGTGCTGCGCCGATATGCCTTTCACACGGGCGACGCGGCGAACGCGAGCTCGCCCAAGCAGAAGCTCGCCGAGCTCGGCGCCGTCGTGTTCGAGGCGAGCCCTGCATTTTCGGAGGATCGCATCGCCGGGTACGAGCGCACGAAGCGCGAGGTGCGCGAGACCATCGTCCTGCCGCTCCTGCACCCCGAGATCTTCATGGCCGTCGGCGAAATGGCCCGCACGCGGCCGGGCGCGAGCGTGCCGCGCGCCGTGCTTTTCGAAGGGCCGCCGGGCACGGGCAAGACCACGATGGCGCGGATCATCGCGAGCCAGAGCGGGATCCCGCTCGTCTACGTGCCCGTCGAGTCGATCATGAGCAAATGGTTCGGCGAGTCGGAGAAGCGGCTCGACCAGATCTTCGACCGGGCGGGCGCGCTCCCGCGGAGCATCGTGTTCCTCGACGAGATCGACGCCTTCGCCGGATCGCGCGATCGCGCGATGCACGAGGGGACGCGGCGGATCCTCTCGGTGCTCCTCCGCCAGATGCAAGGGCTCGTCGATACGAGCAATGTGGTGGTGATTGGTGCGACGAACCGCAAGGACGACCTGGATCCGGCGCTCCTCAGCCGCTTCAATCTTTTTGTCCATTTCCCGCTCCCGGACGCGGAGGAGCGGGCGGCCATCCTCGCTTATTATGCGAAGCACCTCGGCCCGGAGGAGCTTCGTTCGCTCGCGGAAAAGGCCGAGGGGCGATCGGGGCGGGAGCTCGAGGATGGGTGCGGCGTGGCCGAGCGGATGTGGGCCTCGCAGATCATCGCGACGAACGCGAGCGTGACGCCGCCTCCGGTGGAGACGTACGCCACGGCGTTCCGGTTGAAATTCCGGGGGTCGGAAAAAGGCGGGGCTACTTGACCTTCGGGCAGGCCTGGAGATCGGACTCTTTGAACTTCTTGCCGTTCTCGATCTCCTTTTTCGTCTCGTCCACGTTGATCTGCGTGGCGTCCTTGACGGTCGTCCAGGCGGCGTCCTTCGTGGCGAAATCGGTGAACATCGCGACGGCGCTCTGTTCGAGCTCGAGTTGCTTCTGGAGCACGGCGATGTAGCCGTCGTCGGCCTGCGTGAGCGCCCCGCAGCCGTTCTTGAGCTGCTCCAGCGTCACGCTGGCCGTGTCCTTCTTGTACTTGGCAACGAGCGCGTCGTATGCCTCGGCCGCCTGCGTGCGCGCGCCCATGGCGATGACGGCCGCGGCGAGGTGCTGGTTGCGCACGAGCTCGTACTGCGCGAACGCGATCGGGGGCGGGGCGCCCTGGAACAGGCCTTCGCGCGCGGAGCTCAGGAACATGAACGTGTAGGGCGCCGTGAGCTCGGTCGACGTCGTCTTCAGCGGGAGCGCGGCGACCTTCGGCTGCAAGCACGCGGCGACCTGCGTCCCGTTCGGGTCCGTCGGCGGCTCGATCGTCACGGCCGGCGAGGCGGTCTGCGTGAGCTTGACCTGGGCCTTCAGGAGGACCGGATCCGCGCTCTTCCAGGGCGCATAACAATCGCAGAAGCTGCCCTGCGCGAGCCGGATCGCGCCGGCCACGTCGGAGGCCTCGCTGACGCCCATCTTGACCGTGGGCATCACGCTGGCGATGTGTTTGTATTGCACTTCGGCCGTGACGCTGTTCGCGGCCGCGGCTTTTTTCTCCCACTCGGGGGCCGTGGCGGCGAACTTGTCGACGGCGGCCTTGATGCATTGCTCGCCGGCGGGCGTGACGTTCTGGCCGGTGATGGCGTGCGCGAGCTTGCCGCCCGAGAGGGTGGTCTTGAGGGCGAGGTTCGTCTCGTCCGCGGGGCCGCGGCTCTTGGGGTCGACGAGGCATTCCATGACGAACGGCCGGGCCGCGACGAGCACGCCGGTGAGCACCTCGCCGTTGATCTTCTCCGGCAGGGCGGGCGCTTGCTGGAAACAAACGCCGAGATCGACGGGGTTGATGTTCACGATGCGCTGCTGCGTGGAGACCGGGCCCGTCGGGCCCTGGGCCTCGCCGGTCTGCGATGCGCCACCACACCCGAGCCCGAGGCCGAGGGCGAGGAGCGGTAGAGCTTTGCGGAGGTGGATCATGGCTTCTTCCAGGTGGTTTTACCGGCGTCCTGCCGGCGGGCGCGGAGCTTAGCGGATGGGCTTGGCAGGGCACAAGCGCGGCGGGCACGATTCTGCCATCGTCCGCTCCGGCGGCCGGAGGGCTGGAAAGGCTCATTTTCCCGGAACCCGCGTGCCTCCTCGGACGTCTGAGCACTTCGGCCCGAGGGATCGCCGGGTGGATCGGACGGAGGTTTCGGGCATGGACGCTTCGAGGCGCGAGGGCAGGGGGCAGGGCGAGGGGCCGGCGGGCGAGGCCCGGAAGGCCCGCGGCGGGGCCGGTGTCGCGCGGGTCGCGCTCGTCCTCGGGGCGGCGCTCTCGGTCGTGGCGGGGCTCGAGTGCACGCCTTCGCATCGCTCGTCCTCGAAGAAGAACGCGCCGCTCATCACGGCCGAAGAACGCCCGCGGTTTCCGCGGAGCCCGCACGCGCACCCGCGCTGGTCCTGGCCGGGCATGGCGCAATTCCAGTCCGCCTACGAGCAGGCGGATCGCCAGGCCAAACCCATTCGCCTCGTCCATGGACGTATCGTCAAGGAGGTGGACGGTGGTCACGTGGAGGTCGACGACGTGGTGCTCTCCGTCGAGCGCGAGGCCGAGGGCGAGACGTACGCGCTGCGTGTCGAATTCGCGGCGACGGACGACGCCTCCAGTGAGGCGCGCCTCGGGAGCCGTTCTGGATGGACGCTCGCGACGGGCTCGATGGAGCGGGCCGAGGCGGGCGTGCCGTTCGTCTTCGAGAAAGGCGCGTCGCGGATCCGGATCGAGCCGGCGTACGTCTCGCCTGCGGGCCGCCTTTCGATGGAGGCGCTCGACGCCTGGGCATACGTGGCCGCGCTGCTCGCGACGGATCCGCCGGTGTACGACGACGAGCGGGCCACGGACGAGGAGGAGGCGGGGGCGAAGCTCGCGGCCGCGCGGGCCGCGGGCGACAAGGAAAAGGCGCTCTCGTATTATCGGATCTGGCGCCCGATGGGGCGCTGCTCGATGGATTCTCGGCCTGCGCAGGTCGCGCGCGAATACGCCGGGCTTTGTTACGACATGGGGAAGCTCGGCTGTTTCCTGCAGCTCCAGCTCCGGATCATGGGGGATCAGTTCGACCGGGTCGCCTATTCGAGTTATGGCGAGGCCGCGCACGCGACCGAGGCCGAGCGGCTCACCGAGACCGGGCTCGACGTGGATACGTTCCTGCTCGGCCTCGTGATCCGGTTCGGCGGGGTCTCGCGTGAGGGGGAGCTCGGCGGATACCGGCTCGTGCGATCGATCAAGGAGTCGGGGCGCGCGGCGCCGATCGCGGCGAGGCTCGCGGCCTGGGCGGAGGATGCCACGCTCGACGAGTACAATCGGCTCACGGCGACGCAGATCCTCGCGCTGCTCGAAGAGGACGCGGCGCTCGCGGACGAGGAGGAGCTGCCCCCGATCGCGCGGTTGTGGCTCGCGCGGCATCACGCGAAGAAGTAATCCAACCGCTATCGCCGCGCTGCGCGCACGGCGGCAGAGCTGGGGCTCGGGGAGGGCCGGCGCAGAACGGCGGGCGCTTGTGCGGGCCAGAGGTTCTCGGCGTGGTGGGCTCGGTGCGGCTGCCGCCCCAAAGGAGGTTCCGCGCCCCACCGTGGAAGAGCCGGAAGCGGAAGCGCTGCGCTCACCCACGTTCCCCTTGACGCACCACCTGCAATCTGCGCTCCTTCCGTGGTGACGGCGAATCCGAGGGGCGCGAGCGAACCGGCGCTTCGTCGCCCGTCACCGCCTCGTGCTCGGCATGGGGCGATGGTGGCGTTCCTGTCGTCGATCTGGAAGGACGTTGACGTCAGCATCCTTCGGGCTCCACAAAGGCTCGCCGTCACAGCGAGAAGCTGCGAGGATGCCCGGCCCGAGACAACGTCCGGCGCGCGCTCGGAGCCGTGCGCGGCAGCGCCGCCATCGAGGTGACCTCTGCATGAACGAGATCGAAAGCACCCTCCGGTCGGCGCTCGCCGACAAGCGCCTGAACGACATTGACGGGACGTACATCCTCACGGACAGGCTCGATTACCCCGCCATCGATCAGGTGTTCCCGCTCTTCGCCGAGCAGCAGTTCTTCCTGGATGAGCTCCTGCGCGACCGAGTCCAAGGCGCAGAGGTCCTGGAGATCGGCCTCGGATCGGGGGTCCTGTCGATAGGCGTTGCGCGCGCCGGAGCCAAGCGGGTGACAGCGCTGGAGATCAATCCTCGGGCGAAGATTTTTGCCGGCTTCAATGCGGTGATGAACGGGGTCGCGGACAGGATCGCGATCATCGACGGGAGCGAGCAGGTCTTCCTCCCCGTGAAGGGGCGCCGCTTCGATTACATCCTGTCAAACCCCCCGTTCGAGCCCACGCCGCCGGGCATGACGTACTTCTATCACTCGGCTGCGGGGCCTTACGGGCTCGATTTCCTGGAGAAGATCTTCCTCGGCCTCGACGCGCACCTCGTGGACGACGGGCACGCGCAGATCGTGACCGCCGCGCCGGGCGACGCGAAGGAGCCGACGCTCCTCGTCGAGCTTGCGCGGAAGATCCTCCCCGGAAAGACACGGATCGTGCGGAACGCCGTCACCATGACGTTCGACGCGATCATGGATCGTTTGGCCGACAAGAACATGGGCACGGTCGAGCAGGTCGACGCGCTGCGAGGGATGGCGCGCCGGGACGGCGTGACGCATCTCCATCTCTGCGTCATCCATTACGATAAGGGGCCGAAGGAGCTGCAGATCGAGACCTCGCAGAAGGTATTCGAGGATATCTGGGATCTCCCCGCCAAGGAAATCACGCTGTAAGGGTGGGCGAGCCTGGCAAACCCTCGTTCCTGGCGAGCCGGGCGGGCGCCTCTCGCGCTCCTCCAGGCGCGGAGCACCCTTTCTCGTCTAGATCCAGAGCTTGAAAGCAGGTAATAGACCGCCTGATGCCCCCGCTCTCGCAAAGCCGGCCCCTCCGTTCGCTCGTCCTGGGCGCACTCTACCTTGCCCAGGGGCTGCCGGCCGGGTTCATCTTCATCCTGTACGTCGTCTTCTTGACCGATCAGGGGCTCGACAATTCGGCCATCGCGGCGGCCATGGGCATCATGTTTGTCGCGTCGGCGCTCAAGATCGTCTGGGCGTCCTTGATGGACAGAATCGGCACGACGCGCTTCGGCCGGCGTCGGCCGTTCATCATCCTCGGCGAACTAGGGATGGGGGCCACGCTCCTATGCCTGCTCTTCCTGGATCCCAAGCGAGACTTCGATCTCGTCCGCGGGGTGCTTTTCCTGCATGCCACGTTCACGTCCATTCAGGACGCGGCCGCGGACGCGATGGCGATCGAGCTCCTCCAGCCGGGCGAGCGAGGGCGCGCGAACGGCGTGATGTGGGCGGCGAGGTGTGCGGGGGTCGCCATCAGCGGCGGCGTGGGGCCGATGATGGTGAAGCGCGTGGGATTCTCGGCGCTCATCGTGATCATCACGATCATCCTGGGGCTGATCATGCTCCTCATGATCCTGGTTCGCGAGCGGGCGTCCGACGAGGCCCCGCCTGCCCACGAGCAGCGCAAGCTGACGCTGGCCGAGCTCCGCGCCTCCTTCGCGTTCTCCGCGCCCCTCGTGGGCATCGCCATTGCCCTGCTCATGCCCTTCGGTCCTGCGCTCATCGGCACTGTGTTCACCCGCCTCCTGCGCGCGGATCTGAAGCTCTCGGTCGAGTTCATCGGCGTGCTCGCGGGCGTGATCGAGCCCGTCTCGGCCATCGTCGGCGGGCTCCTCGGCGGGTTCCTCGCCGATCGCTTCGGGATGCGCTGGGTCGCGGGCGGCACCTTGGTCCTGTTCAGCGCGACGCTCGGGGTCTTCGGCCTCATGCCCCACCTTTGGACCGCCGAGGTGTTCCTCGTGAGCGCTGCGATCGCCGTGCAGTTCTTCGGCTCCTCGGCGAGCGCCGTGATGGTCGGCATTTACATGCGGCTCACGAACCCGGCCGTCGGCGCCACCCAGCTCGCCCTCTTCACCGCCATGTCGAGCCTGACGGGCGCCGTCGCCGCGCCGCTGGGAGGCCGGATCGCCGATACCTGGGGCGCCCCGGCCGTGTTTTGCGTCGCGGCCGTCCTTCAGCTCTTCTTCACGGGCCTTTTGCCCTTCTGCGATCCGCGCGCGGCCGAGGCTCGCTTCCGCACCACCGTTGCATGAGGAACGCTTTCATCCGTCGATAGCCGGGAGCTTCGTTAATGAGAATTCTTTCCTGGACTGTGGGCATTGCCGTCGCCGGGGTTGTCGTCTCTTCCAATGCTCTCGCCGCGGGGAGCGGTGTGCTCACCGGGACGATCATCGACGCGCAGACGAAGCGCCCCGCCGAGGACGTGGTCGTCACGGTGGCGTCGCCGGCGCTCCAGCAGGAGCAGACGGTCGTCACGGACAAGGCCGGGAATTTTCGCATCCCCGAGCTGCCGCCCGGGATCTACACGCTTCGGCTCGACAAGGAGACGTACCGGCCCTCGAGCCGCCCCGGCATCGAGATCCGCATCAACACGACGATCCGGGTGAACAGCGAGATCCTGCCGGAGGAGCTGCAATCGGAGGAGATCGTCGTGGTCGCCGCGCCGCCGACGGTGGATGTCGGCTCGAGCACGACCGGGGTGCACGTCAACTCGGATTTCATCAATCGCCTCCCCGTCGTCTCCACCAGCTTCAAGGGCGCCGCGTCGCGCTCCTTCGAGTCGCTGGCCGAGGTGGCGCCGGGCGTGCAGGTGGACCGCTACGGCGCATCGATCAACGGGACCACTTCGCCCGAGAACCAGTACGTGATCGACGGCGTCTCGGTGAACAGCCCGTCCCTGGGCATCCTCTCGACGCCGCTCGCCGTCGATTTCGTCCGCGAGGCCAACGTGATCACGGGCGGCTATTTGCCGGAGTATGGCCGCGCCGGCGGCGGTCAGCTCGACGTGGTGACGAAGTCGGGCTCGAACGAGTTCCACGGTTCGTTCTTCCTGAGCACCACGCCGGGGATCTTCGGGGCCGCGCCGAAGCTCGTGGCGCGCGAGGGGAGCGCCATTGCCACCACGACGTCGCTCGCGTGGATCCAGAGCTACGGCGCCGAGCTCGGCGGCCCGATCCTGAAGGACAGGTTGTGGTTCTACGTCGGCTTCGTGCCCTCCTTTTCGCGTTATCAGCTCGACAGGCGCCTCCAGATCGTGCGCATGCAAAATGGCGCGCCCGTGGTCGACGAGCGCGGGGGCGTGCAGACGGACGTGCTCCCGGGCACGCAGAGGACGTATTACGCGACGAACACGAACGCGAGCTTCATCGGCAAGCTGACCTTCCAGGCGAGCCCCGATCACAACGTCACCCTTTCGGTCTACGGCACCCCCTCGACGTCGGGCGGCGACGGCACGTTCGGGCTCAAGCCGGCCGACGGCACGGTGGAGCTCAACAACCCCGTGAGCAACGGGATCATCAACGGTACCTTCGGGGCGCTCGCGCACACGTACGTCGCGAACGCGGTCGATACATCGTTGAAATGGTCGGCGGCGTTCAAGAACAAGTCGCTTTTGCTGGACACGACGCTCGGCTGGCACCACGAGGACAGCGCGGTGCGCGGCGCCGACGGCTCACGGCTCGGGAGCGGCGAGGGCCTGTCGAACACCCCGTACGTGCGCTGGCAGCGGACGAGCCCCGGTCCTCGCTCGCTCAACGATTTCGAGGCCTCCGCGGCGACGGCGGCGTGTGATCCCGCCGGCAGTCCCAACGCGATGCTGTGCCCCGTGCGCATCTACGGGAGCGGCGGCCCGGGGATCCTCAGCGAGGCGAGCCTCGATCGCTACCAGGCCAAGAGCGTCTTCACGAGTTTCTTTTCCGGCCTCGGCCATCACCTGGTCAAGGCGGGCGTCGACGTGGAGGGCTTGCGCTACCAGAACCGCCGCGGCGTGTCCGGCGGGAACATGTACCAGGAGACCGGCGCGGTCTATTCCGATTTCGTTCGTTATGGCGTCCTCACCGGCCCGGATCAGGCCGTGACCTGGCCCTACCAGGACGCGACCTCGTCCTCCATCACGGTCGGCGGCTTCGTGCAGGATAGCTGGAGCATCCTCGATCGCGTCACCCTGAACATGGGCATCCGGTATGACACCCAGCTCCTCTACGGGGCTGACGGCGCCCTCGTGATGCGCCTAAACAACCAGTGGTCGCCGCGCGCGGGCGTGGTCTACGATCCCACGCGCGCCGGGCGCGCCAAGCTCTTCGCCAGCTACGCGCGCTTCTACCAGAACGTCCCGCTCGAGATGGTCGATCGGACGCTCCCGGGCGAGCGCCGCATTCTTTCGGTCCACCTGAGTGGCCTCTGTGACCTGAAGGATCCTGCGAACGCAGCGTGCGACGCCGAGGATGGCCGCCTCCCGATCGGGACCGCCTCCAATCCCAACCAGAAATGGATTCCCCTCATCAGTGACAAGGCCATGGTGGATCCCGACATCCGGGCGCCGTCCTCGGACGAGATCGTCATCGGCGGGGAATACGAGGTCCTGTCCAAGCTCGTGGTCGGCGGCCAGTACGTCAAGCGCTACCAGAACCAGGTGATCGAGGACATGAGCCGCGATGAGGGGCAGAACTACTTCATCGGAAACCCGGGCTCCGGCATCGCCAAGGATATCCCCAGGGCCGAGCGCGATTACGATGCGTTCACGATCCACTTCCGAAAGGCCTTCGGCGATACCTGGCTCGCGCAGGGGAGCTACACGCTCTCCTATCTGCGCGGCAACTGGTCCGGCCTCTTCCGGCCGGAGAACGGGCAGCTCAGCCCCAACGTCTCCTCGGACTTCGATATCGTCTCGCTCCTGCCGAACCAGCTCGGCCCGCTGCCGGGCGACCATACCCACCAGATCAAGCTCTTCGCCGCCAAGGATTTCGTGCTCGGTCGTGGGTTCCTCCTCAACGTGGGCGCGTCCTACCGCGCCCGCTCGGGGGCGCCGACGACCTATTTCGGCGCGCATCCGCTCTACGGGATCGATCAGGTCTTCATCCTGCCGCGCGATAGCGGCGAGCGTCTCCCCTGGGTGCACGACACCGACGTCCACGCCTCGGTGGGGCTCCGGCTGGCCAAGGAGAGCACGCTGCTCGTCTCGCTCGATGTGTTCAACGTGCTCGATCTGCAGGCGCCGATCGCGGTGGATCAGCGCTACACGCAGAGCAGCGTCCGGCCGATCCTCGGCGGCACGGTGAAGGATCTCGACAAACTCGTCGACGCGGACGGGAACCCCTTCGATCCGAGCCTCGAGAACCCGAACTTCGGCAACCCCACCGCATACCAGCCCCCCCGCAGCTTCCGGATCTCGGCCAAAGTGACGTTCTGATCGGCCCTGCGCCCTTCAGCGCAGCTTACGCGCCTCCTCCAGCGCGGCGCCGTGCTCCGACGCGAGGAGCGGGTTTTCCCGGAACGCGGCGAGGAGCGCCTCGCCCGCGTCCTTCGCGGCCTCGACGCGCGCCGCCGCCTGCTGCTCCGCGCGCCCTCGAACGAGCAACAAACGCCCGCGCATGACCAGGGCGCGCGCGTGGCGAGGGTTCAGGGCGAGTGCACGGCCGGCCATCGCGAGGCCCTGCGTCACGTCATCCTCGGCCGGCTCGCCCAGGCCTGCGCGCCACTCGGCGGCGAGGGCGCGCGACTCGGCGAGGAGCGCGTGCACCTCCGGATCTACGACCGAATCGGAGATCCACGGCAAGAGCGGAGCGCGCGCGGCCTCGAACATCGCCCCCGCCCCGCGCCGGCGCGAGACGGCGAAACGCGCCGCGAGCAACTCCACCCTCGCGAGGCCGAGGGCATGCGACAACGTCCAGGGGACCGCCGCCACGGCAGCGCGGTAGCCCGACCGGGCCTCCACGAGCGCCGCGCTGGGATCGAGCTTCCTCTGGAGCCTGGACTGCGCCTCGAGCATGGCCCAGAGGCCCCGATACGTGTGCGCCTCGTCGCTCTCGCCGTCCTTTTTGCGTAGTTCCGAAAGGGCCAGCGCGCCCTTCTCGAGGGCGTCGCGCGGATCCGCCCCCGAGGCGAGCGCATACCGTGCCATGAGGCCGTGCGCGGCCACCCGCGCCTCGGCGAACCCTTGCCACGCGGGGTTCAGCGCCGCGCCGGCCTGCACGTCCGCGAGCAGCGCCTCCACGACGGCGGCCGGCGAGCGGCCCTGGTCGACGAGCTGCTCGGCGCGAGCGAGGCGCAGCACGCTGCGCTTGTGGTGTGTCATCGCGGTGGTTGCGCCGAGCGCATCCACGCGGTCGAGGATGCCGAGACCCTCGCGCACCGTGGCCTCGACGTCGACGCCGCGCCAGCGCTCCTGCTCGGCCTGCATTACGTACACGACCGCGGCGGAGTCGGGCATCACCTCGCTGCGCGGGAACTCGCGCGCTCCCTCCTGGTAAATGGTACTTGCGCGCTCGAGGGCCGCGCGAGCGTCCTGGCCGCGCGCCCCGAGGTAGAGGCACTTCGCGCGGAGCGCCGTGCCGAGCACCATGTACGCGCGGAGGTTCGCGCCGCTCGCATCGAGCGCCTCCTCCCCGTAACGGACGGCTTCCTCGATGGCCTCGGCTGGGCGCTCGTCCGCGCGCATCCGCGACGCCACGGCATACGCGTAAAGCGCGCGCAGCTCTGCGCCCACGAGCCGCGCCTTCGTGCTCCCGCCGTCCGCGAGCAGGAGCCGGTCGCACACGGCTCTCCCTCGCTCGAACCAGGGGCGCGGCGATTCCCCCTTGTAACTCGTCGCGAACATGGCGCGCGTGTGGACGCTGCAGGCCGCCTCGAGCACGCGTGGATCGCTGCGCGCGATGTCCTCCGCGACGCGATAGGCGTCCACCGCTCCATCGAGGTACCCGGTCATGGTCGTCCACCAGTCGGGCGCGCCGCCCGTCCACGCGCGCAAGGCGAGCTCCGCGAGCGCGTCGCCCTCGAGCTTCTTCGCCTCGTAAAGCAGCGGCGCTTCCGCGAACGCCGCGCGCGCCTTCGCGATCGTCTCCTCGTATCGCCCCTCGTAGAACGCCACGAGCCCTTCGGCGTAGGCCGGCGCCTCGATGCGCGCGGGTAAGACAGCGCGCAGATACGCGAGCGCAGGCTTCTTGTAACGCTCGATGATGTCCGCGCGTCGCGCGTCGCGCTCCGACTCGCTCGAGCTGCGGACGAGGCCGCCGTCGTGCATCACGTAGAGCTCGAGCAGACTGGTCCCCAGCACGTAATCGAGTTCGGGCGGCGCGTACCCGGCGGCCTTCGCGCGCTCGAGGTGCTGGTAGGCCGCTTCGGGCTCGCCGAGCGCAAGGTAGCCGCGGCCAAGCGCGTAGTGGCCGGGACCCGCGCTCATCGGGGAGGCCGCGGTCATGCGGCGCTCGATGGCCTCGATCTCACGGCGCACGAGCGCGCGCTCCCGCCCGACGTCGTGCAGGGGCATCTGATAGGCGCTGCGCATGAGCAGCTCCATGCCCATGGCGACGCGGCCCATCTCCTGCGTGAGCCGTACTTGCTCGGCGACCGCGCGCTCCTGCTTCACCCACGCGAAGGTCAGCGCGAACGCAACGACGAGCAACGCCGCGACGAGGCGCACGGCACTCCTGTTCTTGCGCAGCATCCAGCGCAGCCCCAAGCCGGGCGCCCGGCGCTGCGCCGCGATCGGCTCGCCTTCGAGAAACCGCCCCAGGTCCTCTGCGAGCGCGCCCGCAGATTCATATCGCTGCGAGGGCTCACGCGCGAGGCACCGCATCACGATGGCCGCGAGCTCGAGCGGCACGCCCTTCACGACGGCCCCGAGCGGCTCGGGATCCTCCTTGGCGAGCCGAAGGACGATGTTCCAAGGGTCGTCATCGACGTAGGGCGGCCGGCCTGCGAGCACGTCGTAGAGCGTCGCGCCCAGGCCGTAGACGTCGGTGCGTGGCTCGGCGGCGCGCGGGTCTCGGGTCACCTGCTCGGGCGCCATGTATGCGGGGGTGCCCATGGCTGCGCCTCGAGCAGCCGGGTCCCAGCTCGAGACCTCGTGCGCGAGGCCGAAGTCCACGACGTAGGGTTTGAACGAGCCGTCCGGCCGCGCCTCGACGAGGATGTTGCCTGGCTTGATGTCGCCGTGGACGAGCCCTTGCCTGTGCGCCTCGTGCACGGCGCTCGCCACGGCGCACATCACCTCGACCTTCTGCGCCGTCGTCATGCGCGCCTGCGCGCGCGAGAGCGGCTCGCCCGCGATGAACTGCATCGCGATGAATGGCTCACCGTCGGCTTCACCCACCTCGTAGACACGGCACACGTTCTCGTGCTCGATGCGCGCCTGCGCGCGTGCCTCCGAGAGGAACGAAACCCGCGCTGCCGGAGCGTCTTTTTTGAGCAGCTTGATCGCCACCATGCGCCCGAGGCGTTTGTCGCGAGCGCGGAAGACGTTGCCCATGCCCCCCGTGCCGACGAGCTCGATGTCCTCGTACTGGGCGTGCAGCGCGAAAGGCACGCCCCGCCGTGGGGGCGGCATGGCGACCGGAGACGTGGTCGTCGGCGCGGGCAGCGTATCGTCCACCAAGACGTCGAGGGTCTCGGCCAGCAGGACGCCGTCTGCGGCTCGTTGGCTCCTTCCGTTTCGTAACATCAGGTGTGAAACGATGCGTTACCAAATCGCTTCGTAGACGGAAAAGTGTATTTTAGCTGTCCCGCCCACGTAGGCTGAACCGCTCCACGCGCCGACGCATCATGATGCGCGTGATCCCGAGCAGCCGCGCCGCCTCGGCGATGTTGCCTCGTGCCGCGGCGAGGGCCTCTTCCACCAACGCCCGCTCCGTCGGCTCGAGCGCCGCGAAGCGCGACGCAAGGGAGCCGTCCGGGCGTTCGGTCGCAGGGGAGCCAAGCGACACGAGCGCTCGGCCGACCGCGACGCTCAGATCGTCCAGTTCGACCGACGGGCCTTCCGCATGGATGACCGCGCGCTCCACCTCGTTTTTCAGTTCGCGCACGTTGCCCGGCCAGGCGTAGGCCGTGAGGGCAGCGAGCGCGCCCGGTGAGAAGCCCGTGAGCCGCTTGCCCAAGTTGAGCGCCGCCGCCTCCAGGAACGTCTGCGCGAGCAGCGTGATGTCGGCGTCCCGCTCCCGCAGGGGCGGCACATCGATCTGGAGGACGTTCAGCCGATAGTAAAGATCCTCGCGGAACCGCCCTTCCGCGATCTCCCGCCGCAGGTCCTTGTGCGTCGCAGCGAGCACACGCACATCGACGTGCAGCGGCACCTCGGCGCCGAGCGGCAAGAGCTCGCCCTCCTGCAACACGCGCAGCACCTTGGCCTGGGCCGACAGGCTCAGATCGCCGATCTCGTCGAGCAACAGTGTCCCCTGGTGCGCGAGGACGAACTGGCCCCGCCTGCTCTGCACC
This sequence comes from Polyangium sorediatum, assembly GCF_029946465.1. Taxonomy (NCBI): domain Bacteria; kingdom Pseudomonadati; phylum Myxococcota; order Polyangiales; family Polyangiaceae; genus Polyangium; species Polyangium sorediatum. Next base: position 66,528 of record NZ_JARZHI010000029.1, on the reverse strand, counting down.
GCGCCGGTGAACGCGCCTTTCTCGTACCCGAAGAGCGCGCCCTCGAGCATCGTGTCTGGGATGGCCGCGCAGTTGACGGCGATGAGGGGCCGCTGCGACCGCGGCGACGCGACGTGCAGCGCCCTGGCCACCAGCTCCTTGCCCGTCCCGCTCTCGCCCCGGATGAGCACGTGCGCTCCCTGGGCCGCGGCGCACCTCGCGACCTGCACCCGCAGCTTCTGGATGGCGGAGCTCTGGCCGACGATGTCGTGGAGCGGCCCATGCCCCGAGGTCGCCTCCGCCAGCACGCGCGCCCGCTGGTAGCGCTCCGCGGCGTCGAGCGCCGCTGCGAGCAGCCGCGCGAGGGCGTTGAGGAAGTCGAGGTCCTCGGTCCCGAAACGCTCCTCGCGGCTGCGATCGTCGACGTACAGGAAGCCCAGCACGCGGCCTGCGACCTCGAGCGGCGCGCCCATGGCGGACAGGATGCCCTGCCGTGCGAGCGTTCGCGGCGCGTCGCGGGTGCGGCCGTCGCGGACGATGACAGACTCGCGGCGCACGACCAGCGCGTGCATGATGGTGCGGCTCACGACGATCTCATCCGTGAGCGAGCTGTCGCTCCGGCCCCGCGTGAGCCGCCGATGGGGAGCGCCGTCGGCTCCGTCCCCGAGCGCCACCATGGCCCGTTCGCCGCCGGCGAGCTGGAGGATCGCCTCGAGCATGCGGCCGATGACGACATCCGGCTCGTCGAGGGCGCCGATCGTACGCGTCAGTGCGTAGAGCAAGGTGAGGCGCTTGTTGGGTGGACCGAGCTCGATCGTCGCCTCGCTCAGCGCGGGCTGGGCATAGATGATCTCCGGCGCTTCCTGCGCCTGGAAGACGAGCGTCACGGGGCCGATGTGGATGTGGTGGCCGTCGAGGAGCTTGCTCTCCTCGATGCGCACGCCGTTGACGAACGTGCCGTTGGCCGAGCCGAGATCGCGCACCGTGAAGCCGTCGGGGCCGTGCTCGAAATGCGCATGCTGGCGCGACACAGGCTGATGGCCAAGCAGCAAATCACATTGCGCGTCACGGCCGACGATGAGGCTTTCATCGAGAGGGACGGCGACGGGACCCTGTCCAGGCTCGTAAACGATCAGGTGCGGCATGACGCGCGTCCGCCGGACGATGGCAAAAGTGGCCGCGTGTGTCGAGGGCCACGCGATGCCGTGTCGTCAAGAAAATGCGCTCACGACCTCGATCTTGCCGGAGCACGCGGGGCCGCCGAGGCGAGCGACGGTCGAAGCGGCAACACGTTCGACGGCGAGCGCGCCCCGCTTGCCGAGCGGCGTGTTCGTCTGATCGGTGAGCAGCTTCGGCGGCCGCACGACGAGCCCGCTCACCATGCGATACTCGCCCACCGCTGTCCGGACGAGCGCCTCCGCCGCTGCCTTGGCCGCATTGTAATGGGGAAAGTCGGCGGGGAGAGCCTCGACGTACTGCGACGAGACGAGCGTGAGCCACCCCTTCGCTTGCTGGAGCATGGGAAGCAGCGCAGCCATGGGGCAGCTCACCATGGCCACGCTCTTCGTGATGAAGTCGTTCACGCGCGTGACGGCGGAGGTCTCGAGCCAGGAGGGCTGAATGGGCGGCGAGGCATTGCAGACGAGGATGTCCAGGCGCCCGTGATCACGCTGGATCGCTGCATGCGTCGCGCGCCAGAAATCCGGGTCGCCGGCATCTCCCTGCACGAAGCGCAAGCGGCCCGGAGCGCCCGCGAGCGCTTCTTGCAGACGCGTGGCCTCGTCGCTGCTGCGCAGATAGGTCGCGACGACCGTCGCTCCCTTGAGCGCGAGCCCTTGGACCAGCGCGGCGCCGAGCCCGCGGCTGCCGCCCGTCACGAGCGCCGTTTTTCCTGCCATCGTCTCGTCGCGCCCGACATACCGTTCGACGTCGGCGACGCTCGCGACCGGCGAGTCCTCGCGCACGACGACATCGAGCGTCACGTCGGCGATCCGGACGCCTCCAGCGTGGAGCGTCGCTGCGATCCGGTGCGCGCCGCGCGGCGTCGTCCCGGTGATGCGCGCCTCGTACGCAAAGGGCCCGGGTGCGACGGGAGCGCCCGTGTATTCGACGAGTAAGCCCGCGAAGAGCGCGCGCTCTCCCGGGAGCTCCATTCCGACCAGGTAGCTCGACCAGAGGAGCACGGCGAGGGTCATCGCATCGGCGAGCGGCGGGCGCAGGCCGAGGAGCGCCGAGAGGCGGTGCAGCGCTTCCCACGAGGGGGCGTACGTGCCTCGTACCGTCCTCCCCTGGTGCATGTCGCCCGCCCCGAGCCGCACCGGCTCGGCGCGCGCGGGTGAGCTGCTTGCGGGGGGATCGGCGTGGGGGAGCGCCGTCGCGGGTCTGGTCCGGATGCTCGCATTGAGCAGCGGGCGCCGCCCGTCGAGCACGAATGCCATCGCGCGCTCCGGGCCCGACTCCTCGGCACGCGCCGTGTAGGTGACGTCGAGGACCGCCGCGCTGACGAAATCGAGCTGAATGGAGGAGACAGCGCGATCCTCCCGCGCCGGCAGCTCGGCGAGCGCGGCCAGCCCCGAGAGCACCCCGAAGACGACGCGCTCGCCAAACGGCGCTTTTCGTGCGTGATCCTCCGAGAGATGGAGCGGGTTGCGATCGTGGCTCGCGTCGCTGAACGCGGCGAGATGCGCGGGGGTGAATCGAAGGGTCCTCATCGTGAGGCGCCCATCGTGCCGCGTAGCGCGCGCACGTCAATGGGAGGTGACAGCGTTTGCCCGGACACGCGCGGAGGATCAGTTGATCCTTTGCGCGGATGATCAACTGATCCATGTGGATCGATTGATCCATCCACCCCGCACCGAGGCAATCCTGCCCTTCATCGCTGCCTGGGTACGCATGCGTCTCGAACGCAGACGTGCGGCACATCCCTTGCTGGTATCCGACCAAGCGAGAAGGTGCACCCAGGTATGGGCGATACGGCAGTTCAGGTTCAGCCAGGCTCCACGGTCATCGTTGCTGGCACATTCACGAGCGAGCCGGTGGGCGACATCCTGGCCTTCTGGCTTTCGAAGCTCGGCGTCGCGGCCGAGATCCACTTCGCGCCGTACAACCAGATCTTCCAGGAGCTCCTCGACCCTACGAGCGCGTTTGCCCGGAATGGCCGAGGCGAGAACGTTGTCCTCCTGCGGCTCGAGGACTGGCTCGCCGAGGGCGGGTCCCCCGAGCCGCCCGAGGAACGCCTCGCCCGCACCGCTGAGGAGCTCAAGCACGCCCTGGAGACCCGACCGCACCGGGTTCCGCACCTGGTCATGTTTTGCCCGGGCAACCCCTCGGCCGACGCTGGAAGGCGCTCCCTGCTCGCGAAGGCGGAGTCGACGCTCGCCGCTGCCCTCGGCGCGATGGACGGCGTGCACGTCGTAACGAGCCACGAGCTCTTCGCGGCCTACCCCGTCGAGGACTGGTACGATCCCATCGGGGAGACGAACGGGCACGTCCCCTACACGCGGTCCTTCTACTGCGCGCTCGGGACGATGATCGCCCGCAAGCTCCGCGTGCTCGAGCGTCCGCCGCACAAGGTCATCGTGCTCGACTGCGATCAGACCTTGTGGCACGGCGTCGTGGGCGAGGACGGGCCGCTCGGCGTGGTCGTCGATGCCCCGCGACGCGCGCTCCAGGAGTTCGTCGTCGCACAGCAAGCCAGGGGCAAGCTCGTTTGCTTGTGCAGCAAGAACCAGGAAGAGGACGTCCTCGCCGTCTTCACCGAGCGTCGCGACATGCCGCTGGAGCGCCGCCACCTCGTGGCCTCCCGCATCAACTGGCGACCCAAGTCGGAGAACGTGCGCGACCTCGCGCGCGAGCTCGGCCTCGGCCTCGACAGCTTCATCTTCATTGACGACAACCCGGTCGAATGCATGGAGATGAGGGCGCACTGCCCCGAGGTGCTCACGCTCGAGCTTCCCTCGGACGCGAGCCGCATCCCGTCGTTCCTCGGGCAGGTATGGGCGTTCGATCAGCTCGCGGTCACGGAGGAGGACCGGCGGCGGACGGAGCTCTACCAGCAGGACATGCAGCGCTCGAGCTTTCGCGAGAGCGCGTTCACGTTTGCCGATTTCCTCGCCGGCCTCGAGCTCGAGATCGACATCGCCCTCCTCGATCCGGGGCAATTGCCGCGCGCAGCGCAGCTCACCCAGCGCACGAACCAGTTCAACACGACGACGATCCGGCGCAGCGAGGCCGAGATCCAGGCGCTTTGCAGTTCCGGCGCGCTCGAGGGCCGGACCATCACGGTCACGGACCGCTTCGGCGCGTACGGGCTGGTCGGCCTGCTTCTCTTCGGGCAGCAGGGCGAAACCATCGTGGTCGACACGTTCCTCCTGAGCTGCCGGGTGCTCGGTCGTGGCGTCGAGCACCATGTCCTCCGGCACCTGGGCGCGCTCGCCGCCGCGCGTGGGATCAACGGGATCGACGTCCGCTTCCAGCCCACGAAAAAGAACCAGCCCGCGCGCGATTTCGTGGAGAGCCTGCGCGGGGAGACGATCGACGGCGGCGATGGGTCGTGGACGTCGCGATGCCAGGCCTCGGCGCTCGCTGTCCTCGCCTTCGAGCCGGGCGCGTCGGACGATGGCTCCCCGCAAGCAGACGATCGTGGAGCGCCCGCCGCAGCGCCAGAGAGGGGAGGAGATTCCGCGCGCGTCCTCGAGGAGATCGCGCGTGAGCTGTCGTCGGTCGACGATATCCTCGCGGCCGTACGTCGCCGCAATCAGCCGCCTCCTTCGAGCGCCGCGGGCGAGGAGCCCCGCACGCGCCTCGAAGCCACGGTCGCCGAGCTGTTCGCCGAGGCGCTCGGCGTCGCGTATGTGGGCATGCACGACGACTTCTTCACGCTGGGCGGCAACTCCCTCGGCGCCGTCATCGTGTTGAACAGGCTCCAGCCGGAGATCGGAGACATCCTGGCCCTCGATGTCCTGTTCGAGCACAGGACGGCCGCCGCGCTGGCCGCGTACCTCGAGACCCTCCGCGACCGCGGCGACGCCGGCGCGAGGGCGCCCTCGACAGCGGACGATATCCTCGTGATCAAGCCCCAGGAGCGGCCGCGCGAGATCCCGCTCTCCTTGGCGCAGCAGCGCCTCTGGTTCCTGGACGAGCTCGGCGCCGCATCGGCCTACAACAACTTCTCTGCTTTACGGATCGCAGGCGACCTCGACATCGTGGCGCTGCGATCCGCGCTCGGCGAGATCGTCCGGCGCCATGAGAGCCTGCGGACGACGTTCGATGCCGCGAATGGACTGCCATACCAGCGCGTCGACGACGCGGCCGCGCTCTCCGTCCCCCTCGTCGATCTGCGTCACCTGCCCGGCGACGTGCAGGAGCGCGAGATCGATCGGCTCTCGCGAGAGGAGGCTACGCGCCTCTTCGATCTCCGCCGCGATCTCATGCTGCGCGCCACGCTGCTCGTGCTCGGCGAACCGGGAGCCGCGTCGCGCGATCATGTCCTGCTCCTGACGATGCACCATATCGTGTCGGACGGGTGGTCGTACCGCGTGCTGACGCGCGAGCTCGGCGCGCTCTATTCGACCTTCCTCGAGGGGGACGGCGTCAAGCTCCCGGCACTGCCCATTCAATATGCGGATTTCGCCGTCTGGCAGCGCAATTGGATGAACCTCGGCGCATTGACGGCGGAGGCGTCCTACTGGAAGAAGCAGCTCGAGGGCGCGCCCGGGCTCCTGCGGCTGCCGACGGATCGCCCGCGTCCTCCCATCCAGAGGTTCCGCGGGAGTCGCGCGGATTGCCATATCGACGCGGAGACCGTCCGAGGCCTCCGGGAGTTCGGCCGGGGAGCGGACGCGACCCTCTTCATGGCGCTGCTAGCGGCCTTCGAGATCCTCCTTCATCGCCATAGCGGTCAAGACGATCTGGTCGTCGGCGCGCCGATCGCGAACCGCTTCCGGCAGGAGCTGGAACCCCTGATCGGTTTCTTCGTCAACACGCTGGCGCTCCGGGCCGATTTTTCCAGGGATCCGACGTTCCTCGAGCTGCTCGTCCAGGTGAAGGCCACGACGCAGGACGCGTATGCCAACCAGCTCCTGCCGTTCGACTGGCTCGTCGACGAGCTGAAGCCGGAGCGCGTGCTGAGCCATAACCCGCTCGTTCAGGTCATCTTCGCGCTGCAACCCGCGTCGATGGGCGACCTCGCGCTGCCGGGACTCCACGTCCGTGAGCTCCCCATCGACGTGCACATCAATCGCGCGGATATCGAGGTGCACCTCTTCGAGCGCGGCGACGAGGTGGTCGGCTATTGGCTCTACGACGCCGATCTCTTCGACCACGACACGATCGAGCGGATGAACACGCAGTTTCGCACGCTCCTGCGCAGCATCGTCGCCCATCCCGAGGGGCGGGCCTCCGAACTCGCCTTGCTCACGGACGAGGAGCGACGCCAGATCCTCGTCGAATGGAACGACACGGCCGCCGATGTCCCGGAGGACCGCTGCATTCACGAGCTCTTCCAGGAGCAATGTCGGCGTGTCCCGGACCGCGTCGCGCTGGTCTTCGACGAGGGGCACGCCGAGACACGCCTCACCTACCGCGAGCTGAACGCGCGCGCCAATCGCGTCGCGCACCACCTGCGGAGCATGGGCATCACCTCCGGGACCATCGTCGGTTTGTGCCTGGAGCGCTCGGCGAACATGGTGATCGGGATGCTCGGGATCCTGAAGGCAGGGGGCGCCTACCTGCCGCTGGATCCGAATTACCCCCACGCCCGCCTCGCGTTCATGCTGTCGGACGCGCGGCCGCCCGTCATCCTCACCGAGGAGCGGTTCGCCCTGGGTCTGCCGCGCTCCGACGCCCGGAGCGTCTGCCTGGACCGCGATCATGCGGCCATTGCATCGGCGAACGCCGACGACCCGAAGAGCAACGTCGGCCCGGACGACCTCGCGTACGTCATCTACACGTCTGGATCCACCGGGACGCCGAAGGGAGCGCTCCTCGATCATCGTGGGCTCGTCAATTGCACCGAGGCGCAGGTCCGACAGTTCGGCCTGACGGAGCGCGACCGCGTCCTGCAGTTCGCATCCCCGAGCTTCGACGCGTCCACCTACGAGATCTGGATGGCCCTCCGCGTCGGCGCCTCGCTCCACACCGGCTCGGTCGACACGCTCGCGCCGGGGCAGGTCATGCTCGATTTCCTGTCCCGGCATCGCATCACGATGATGGCCATGACGCCCTCGACGCTCGCCGCCCTCCCTCCGGCCGAGCTGCCCGATGTCCACATGATCCAGGTCGCTGGCGAGACGTGCCCGCCGGAGCTGTTCCGGCAATGGGGAAAGGGGCGACGGTTCGTCAATCTCTACGGCGCCACGGAGGCGTCCGTGTGGTCGACGACGGCGTTCTGCGACGATCCCACGCGGACGCTGCCGGTGGGGCGACCCATCCCGAACATACGAATCTACGTCGTGGATCGACGGGGCAACCCGGCGCCGATCGGCGTCGCGGGGGAGGTATGGATCGGCGGCGTGGGCGTGGGGCGAGGTTACCTGAACCGGCCCGACCTCACGCGGGAGAAATTCATCGATAATCCCTTCGCGAAGGGGCGGGTATACAGGACGGGCGATCTCGGGCGCCTGCGCGCCGACGGCAATCTCGATTTCTTGGGTCGCATCGATCATCAGGTCAAGGTCCGCGGCTTCCGCATCGAGCTTGGCGAGATCGAGGCGGCGCTCTGTGACGAGCCCCAGGTGAAGGAGGCGTCGGTCGTCTTGCGAGAGGACAGGCCCGGCGACAAACGCGTCGTCGCCTACGTCGTCCCCCGCAGCCGCGACGAAGCCGCGCAGATCGAGCACGTGAAGGATTGGCAGCGCCTCTACGCGGAGGCATATGGTCAGGGGACGGAGGATGGCTCGGCGGACTTCGGCTTCACGGGGTGGAATTCGAGTTATACCGGTGAGGCCATACCCGCCCCGGAGATGACGGAGTGGCTCGAAGGGACGATCGCCGATCTGCGCGCCCTCCGGCCCGAGCGCGTGCTGGAGATTGGTTGTGGGTCGGGGCTCCTCCTCGCCCGGATCGCGCCCGAATGCGAGGCGTACCTCGGCACCGATTACTCGGCCGAGGCGCTCGCCCACGTGAAGCGGCTGCTGCACGCGATGGGCGAGTTTCCCGGGGTGTCCCTCTCCCACCGCGGCGCGGACGATTTCCAAGGCGTCCCGGAGGGCACGTTCGACCTCGTCGTGATGAACTCCGTCGTGCAGTACTTCCCGAGCGTGGATTACCTGCTCCGCGTGCTCGAGGGTGCCATTCGCGCGACGAAGCCCGGCGGCACCATCTATCTCGGGGATCTGCGCAACCACTCCTTGCTGTCGGCGCTTCATGCGTCGGTCGAGCTTCACCGGGCCCCGGACGAGCGCACGCGCGCCGAGATCGCCGCGCGCGTCGAGCAGATGGCGCGCGACGAGGACGAGCTCTTGCTGGCCCCCGAATTTTTCCTCTCCCTCCCCCGATTCGTGCCGGGAATCGAGGACGTACGCATCCGGTTGAAGCGGGGGCGCATCCACAACGAGCTCAACCGCTTCCGGTACCAGGTGCTCTTGAGCGTCGGAGCGTCGCGTGAAGGCGGCCCGGATGCGCCCTCGTTCGAATGGCGCGACTATCAGCGGGACGGGCTGTCCGTCGCCGATCTGCGGAGGCACCTCGAGGGGCGGCGGGATGCGGTCGTGGGCATCCGCAACATTCCGAACGCCCGTCTTTGGCGCGAGGTCCGCGCGCTCGCGTGGCTTTCCGCCGATCATCGAGAGACCGTGCGTGCGCTCCGGCAAGCGTGCGCCGGCGAGCCTGCCGGCGTCGATCCGGAGGACCTCTGGGCGCTCGGTCGAGAGTTCTCTTATCGCGTCGACATCGGCTGTGCCGAGGATCCCACCTCGACGACGATGGATGCGGTCTTCGTGCGCGAAGGTGCTCCCGCGCCGCGTCTGTCGAGGCACGTGGATACGCAGAAGCCACTCGCCGCCCATGCGAATGATCCGCTGCTGGCGAAGCTCCGGCGCACGTTTCCGGCTGTGCTGCGGCAAAGCATGATGGCGCGCCTGCCCGATTACATGGTGCCGTCGACGTTCGTCATGCTGAGCGCGCTCCCCTTGACTCCGAATGGCAAGGTCGATCGCGCGGCCCTGCCGCCGCCGGCCGATGGATTCTGCGCGCCGCCTGCGACGAGCGTCGCGCCACGCAATCCGACGGAGGCCGCGCTCGCGCGCATCTGGCAGGAGGTGCTCGGCCTGCACACCGTCGGCATCGACGCCGATTTCTTCGAGCTCGGCGGCCATTCGCTCCTGGCTACCCAGATCGTCAGCAGAATCCGCGATGTGCTGGAGGTGCACATCTCGGTGCGTGCTCTTTTCGAGCGACCCACCGTGAGCAAGCTCGCCGAGCTTGTTGGCTCGGCGCGGCTCGCGCGGCAGCTCCAGCAGCGACCCCCCGCGGAAGCCTCGGCCGTGCGCGAGGAGATATCTCTATGAGCGGTATCGTCAAGCTACTCGAGGATCTCCGACGCCAGGACGTCAAGTTCTGGCTCGACGGCGCGGAGCTGCGGGTGAGCGCGCCGCCCGGCGTGCTCACCCCCGCGCTCATCGCGGAGCTCCAGCGAAGCAAGCCCGAGCTCTGCGCGCTGCTTCGCGGCGAGGCGGCGACCCTTCCGACTTCGACCATCGAGACCGTTCCCCGCGGCGGCCCATTGCCGGCTTCCTTCGCGCAGCAGCAGCTATGGGTGCTCGACAAGCTCGGCCAGGGCCTCGCCTACCATAGTCAGTTCGCCGCGCGCATCGAGGGGCGCCTTCACGTGCCCGCGCTCGAGCAGGCGCTCGGCGAGGTCGTCCGGCGCCACGAGAGCCTGCGCACGACGTTCCTCCAGGAGGGCGGCGAGGTGCGGCAGATCGCGGCGCCTCCGCGGGCATTTTCGCTGATCGTGACCGATCTGCGCGCGCTCGATCCGGAGGCCAAGCGCGCCGCCCTCACGCAATGGATCGAGGCCGATGGCGGCGAGGTGTTCGATCTTTCGCGGGACGCGTTGCTCCGCGGTCGCATTCTGCGACTCGACGAGGAGGAGGCCGTCCTGCTCCTGTCGATTCATCACATCGCGTTCGATGGCTGGTCGATCGGCGTGCTCTCGCGCGAGCTCGACGCGCTCTATGACGCGTTTCGCGAGGGCCGTCCCTCGCCGCTCGCGGAGCTCCCCTTCCAGTACGCCGATCATTCGGTCTGGCAGCGCAGGGAGCTCTCGGGCGCGCGGCTCTCCCGCGAGATCGAGCATTGGCGGGAGCGGCTCTCCGGCGCGCCGACCCTGCTCGATCTCCCGATTGCGGTGGAGACCGCCGCGGGCCCGGCGCGCCCGAGCCAGCGCGCCGGGACCGTGACCTTCCGCCTGGGCGTGGAGGTCTCGGAGGGGCTCCGGCGCATCGCCCGTGGTGCGGGTGCGTCGCTGTTCATGACCACCCTGGCCGTCTTCCAGGTGCTGCTCGCCCGTTATACCGGCCAGCTCGACGTGCTCGTCGGCACGCCGGTCGCGAATCGCAACAAGCAAGGGATCGAGTCGCTCATCGGCTACTTCGTGAACACGGTCGTGCTCCGCGCCGATCTCTCGGGCGAGCCCACGTTTCTCGATTTGCTTACGCGTGTGCGGGAGACGACGCTCACTGCGTTCGAGCACGAAGAGCTGCCGTTCGAACGGCTCGTGGAGGCGCTCCAGGTCGAGCGGGTCGCCCACCGGAGCCCGCTCGTGCAGGTGCTCTTCGCGGTGCAGAATGCGTCGGACGGCCGCCTCTCGCTCCCAGGGCTCCGCGTCTCGCCCTTTCCCCTCGAGCAGCGCTGGTCGCGCATGGATCTCGAGGTGGACCTCATCGAGGAGGGCCGGGAGATCTCGTGTGTCTGGGTGTATGACCGGGGCAAGTTCGAGGCGGGCGCGATGGAGCGTATGGCGCTCCATTTCCAGAACCTGCTCGCCGCCGTGGTCGCAGAGCCGACCCGGCGCGCGCTCGAGCTCCCTATCTTGTCGGAGGAGGAGCGGGACCGCATTCTCGTCGCGTGGAACGGGAGCACGGCCGCATATCCCGACACGAGCTGCATCCATGAGCTCTTCGAGGCGCAGGCGGCGCGGACGCCGGATGCGACCGCGGTCGTCTTCGACGCGGCGGGGCCGGACGACGAGCGTGGGAGCCTCACCTACCGCGCTCTGGACGAGCGGGCAAACCGGCTTGCGCACCACCTCCGCGCCCTGGGGGCCGGGCGCGGCGCCCTCGTGGCGCTCTGCGTGGATCGATCGCTCGAGCAGATCGTCGCCATGCTGGGCGTGCTCAAGGCGGGTTGCGCCTACGTTCCCATCGACCCTGCTTACCCCGAGGAGCGCAAGGCCTTCCTGCTCGACGACACCCGGGCGAGCGTGCTCCTGACGCGCGCGCGCCTCGCGGACGCGTTGCCGCGCTTCGAGGGGAAGGTCGTCCTGCTCGACGCAGACGCGCTCGATATCCATCCCGCGAGCGCCCCGGCTTCGGTCACCGGGCCAGACGACCTCGCCTACGTGATGTACACCTCCGGCTCGACGGGGGAGCCCAGGGGCGTGCTCATCGAGCACCGCTCCGTGGTCGGGCATTGCGAAACGTACCGGCGTATCCACGAGCTATCGCCCGCGGATCGCGTCCTCATGCTCGCATCCTATCATTTCGACGCTTCGGTCGAGCAGCTCTTCCCGGCGCTGCTCTGTGGAGCGAGCGTCGTCGTATCCGAATGGGACATGGAGCCCCTCCGCTTCTCGCGCAAGCTCGTGGAGCTCGGCGTGACCCTGCTCGATACCAGCGGGGCCCATTGGAGGGGCCTCACGGACGCGTGGCTCCGCGATCCGTCGCTCATGGCCTGGAGCCCGCTCCGCACGCTGGTCATTGGCGGAGACGTGATGCCCGCCGACGTGCTCGAGCCGTGGTGGCGCACCGATCTTTCGAGCCGGGTGCGGCTCTTCAATTGTTATGGCCCGACCGAGGCGACGGTGGCTGCCACCGTGCACGAGGTGCGGCGCGAGCCCGGCCCGGATGCAGCGCGGATCCCGATCGGCAAACCGCTTGCCAATCGCACCGCGTACGTACTCGATCCCCTCGGCAATCCCGTGCCCGTGGGGGTGCCCGGGGAGCTTTACCTGGGCGGGTTCGGGCTCGCGCGCGGGTACTTGAATCAACCCACACGAACCCAAGAGAAATTCGTCGAGCTCGATCACTTGCCGCCGCCGCCGCCCGGACCCGGCGGCGCGCCGAGGTTCCGCAGGCTGTACCGGACCGGCGATCGGGTTCGCTGGCAGCCGGACGGCTCGCTCGATTTCGTCGGACGCGCCGACAATCAGGTCAAGATTCGCGGTTATCGCGTCGAACTCGAGGAAATCGAGGCGCACCTGCGGCGGCAGCCCGTGGTGAAGGACGCGACGGTCATCGTGCACGAGGCGGGCGGCCACAGGTCCCTGATCGGCTATGTCGTGCCCGCGGGCGCCATGCGCGGCGCGGAGATCGAGGCCGCGCTGCGGGCGTCGCTGCCGGAGCACATGGTCCCGTCGCGCATCGTGGAGCTCGATGCGATCCCGCGTATCACCACGAGCGGCAAGGTGGATCGGAGCGCGCTGCCGGACCCCGCGGCGAGCGAGGCGCCGGTGTTCGTCGCGCCGCGGACCCCCACCGAGGCCGCGCTCGTCGCCATCTTCGCGGAGGTGCTCGGCTGCGAGCGCGTCGGCGTGCATGACGATTTCTTCAACCTCGGCGGGCACTCGCTCAACGCGACGCAGGTGATTGCCAGGGTGAATCAGGAGTTCTCCGTGCGGCTGCCATTGCAGCAGATCTTCGAGCACCCCACACCGGCGGGGCTCGCTACATGCCTCGGCGCCACCGCGCTCGCGCGCGATCTGCTGGCACCGGACATCGCTTCAGGGGCGGGGAAGCAAGGCGACGGTGCGGAGGAAGAGGGGGACCTGTGATGCACGTGAAGCAGAGGGGAGGGAACGAGAAGATGTACGAGATCAAGCTGGTCAACATGCCCTTTGCGGCGGAGCACCTGCCGTCGCTCGCGCTCACCCAGCTTCGAGCGGTGGTGAAAAGCGAGCTCGGCGAACGTGTCTCGGTGGAGAACTGCTATCTGAACCTCGACGTCGCCCGGCACATCGGCTCGATCTATCACGAGATCGAGGACTCGATGGTGCACCTTCACACGGGGCTCGGCGACTGGCTCTTCCGCGGAATGGCGTTTCCCGAGGTGGACGACAACGCGGACGCGTATTTTTCCCGTTGCTACCCGCACCGCACGCCGGAGCGGAGCGCGCTCATGGCGCAGGTCGTGCCCATGCGCAAGGAGCTGGACCGCCTCCTGGATGAGCTGCTCGAGCAGTATCGGCTCCACGAGGCGGACCTCATTGGCTTCAGCTCGATCTTCATCCAGAACGTGGCGAGCCTGGCGATGGCGCGAAAGATCAAGGCCCGCGCGCCCCACGTGATCACCGTGATGGGCGGCCCGAACTGCGAATATCCGATGGGGGCCGTGCTCGTCGAACAGGCGCCCCAGATCGACTTTGCCTTCTCCGGCCCGGCGCTCAAGAGCTTTCCGCAATTCGTGAAATACATCCTGGATGGGGAGCCGGAGCGCTGCCAGGAGATCAGCGGCGTCATCTCCCGCAAGAACCTGGACCTGTTCGTCGCCAAGGAGAAGAACCTCGTCCTTGCCAAGAGCCTGGTCAAGGTAGGCTCCTACTTCCCCTCCAAGCGGGTGAAGGTCCTCGAGGACGGTGACGTGGACGTGGCCTCGGCCGCGGTCACGCACGCGGGCAGTGACCGCCCTGTTCTGCAGCAGGTGGGCGAGGAGCTGCCCCTCGATTACCCGATCGAGCTGGATTACGATGCCTACCTCGACGAGTTCGAGCGCAAATTGCCGGACGCGCCCGCGAAACCGACGCTGCTCCTGGAGACGTCGCGCGGCTGCTGGTGGGGCGAGCGCTCGCATTGCACCTTCTGCGGCCTGAACGACCTCACCCTGGGCTACCGGGCGATGACGGTGGACCGGGCGGTTGCCGAGTTCGACAAATTGTTCCGGTATGAAGGCCGGGCGTCGCGCCTCCTGACCGTGGATGTCATCATTCCCAAGGAATTCATCAGCGACGTGCTGCCGCGCCTGAAGACGCCACCGTCCATGGAGATCTTCTACGAGGTCAAGTCCAGCATCTCGGAAGAGGACGTCCAGAGGTTCGCGAATGCGCGGGTGAAGGTCATCCAGCCCGGGGTGGAGGCGCTCGCCACTTCGACGTTGAGGCTGCTCAAGAAAGGCGCCACCGCTTTCCAGAGCATCGCGCTGCTCAAGAACTGCACGCTGCATGATGTCATCGCAAGCTGGAACCTGCTGATCGGCGTGCCGGGGGAAAAGGAGGAAGTCTACCGGAAGTATGCCGCATGCATTCCGCTCCTGATGCACCTGCCGCCCCCCTCCGATGCCTTGCAGGTTCGCTTCGACCGCTTCAGCCCCTATTTCAACTACGCGAAGGACTACGGCCTGAAGCTCGCACCGATGGATCATTACGGGATGATTTACCCGTTCGATCCGAGCAAGATCGTGGACATGGCTTATTTCTTCCGGGATGAGAACTACGAATCGGAATATTTCGTCTATCTGGCGAAATGGTTCAGCGAGATGCGTAGCCTCATCGCGGTCTGGCAGCAGCGCTGGCCGATCACCGACCCGAAGGCCCGGGCGGAGCTCTATGTCCGGAAGGAGGGCGAGGATCTCGTGATCCGCGACTCGCGCTCCGGCCATACCGCGGAGTATCCGATCACGCGCACGACCTGGGCCGTGCTGCGGGAGCTGGAGAAGCCGATGAGCGCGGATCGGGTGGCGGACCTGCTCCGTAAGACGATGCCCGAGCTCGACATCGGCCAGGAGATTGCCTTTATGACGAGCAAGGGGCTGCTCTTCGAAGAGGACGGTCGTTATCTGAGCCTGGTCCTGCCCTGCCGACCGCCGTATGAGCCGGAGGCCGACGTGCGTCGCATGGATATGAGCCGTTCGGATACGAGCCAGGCCAGGACCGTTCTGGTCTTGTAGGGCACGGGCGAAAAGGCGTGTGAGCACGGCGGTGGACCGCCGCGCGGACCTGGGAGCGGGGGCAGCGGAGAAAAGCGAGCTTTGACGAGCATCGAGCAACTTCTGGCGGACGTTTACGCAAAGGGCGTGCGGTTCTGGGTCGAGGAGGATCGCCTCCGCTGGAAGGCCCCGCAGGGCGTCGTCACGCCCGGGCTGCGCGAGGAGCTCTCGCGGCGCAAGCCTGAGATTCTCGCGTTCCTACGGAAGGCGCCGGCGGAGCACGGAAATACGCTCCCTCTCGCGCGCGCATCGCGGGACGCAGATCTGCCGCTCTCCTTCGCCCAGCAGCGGCTCTGGTTCCTCGATCAGATGGGCAGCGGCACGGCCTACAACATGCCGAGCGCGATCCGGCTGCGCGGCGCGCTCGACGTGGAGGCGCTTTCGAGGAGCCTCAGCGAAATCGTGCGCCGCCACGAGAGCCTGCGCACGACGTTCGCCGTGCAGGGCGACGACGCCCGCCAGGTGATCCACGATCCCGTGCCTGTCGCGCTGCCTGTCATCGATCTCCGCGACCTGCCGCCGGAGCAGCAGGAGAGCGCGGCGCGCAGGGTCGTGCAGGAGGAGGCCGGGCGTCATTTCGATCTCTCGTGCGATCCAATGGTCCGCGCCGCGCTCGTCGCGCTCGGCGAGCCCTGTGCGCCTGCGCGTGATCACCTCCTTTTGCTCACGATGCACCATATCGCGTCGGACGGCTGGTCCGTGGGCGTGCTGGTGCACGAGCTCTCGACCCTGTACGGCGCGTTCGCCGAGGGGCGTCCATCGCCGCTGCCCGAGCTGCCGATTCAATACGCTGATTTTGCCGTATGGCAGCGGCGTTTGCTCGGAGGTCAGTTCCTCGCCGCTCAGATCGCCTACTGGAAGCGCGCGCTCGCCGGCGCTCCGGTGCTCCTCGCTTTGCCCACGGACAGGCCGCGCCCCAGGGGCGCGACGTTTCAGGGCATCACCACGCGCTTCGAGGTACCCACCGAGGTCGTGGCCGGTGTGCGCGCGGTCGGGCAGGGCGAGGGCGCGACGCTCTTCATGACCCTGCTCGCCGCGTTCCAGGTGCTGCTGTCACGGTGGAGCGGCCAGGACGACTTCATCGTCGGCGCCCCGATCGCGAATCGCCACCACCACGAGCTCGAGCCGCTCATCGGGTTCTTCGTCAACACGCTCGCGCTGCGGGCCGAACTCGCCGACAACCCCACCTTCCTGAAGCTCCTCGGCCGGGTGCGAAAGACGACCCAGGAGGCGTATGCCCACCAGGACATGCCGTTCGAACGCCTCGTCGAGGAGCTCTCGCCGGAGCGCAACCCGGCCGTGAATCCGCTCGTCCAGGTGGCCCTGGCGCTGCACAACACGCCGGAGGATGCAATCCACCTGCCGGGGCTCGAGACCAGCTTCCTGGACGGCGAGAACCGGCTCGTGCGCCTCGACATGGAGCTGCACTTCTGGGAGCGGAACGGGACGCTCGACGGCCATTGGGTCGCCAACACCGACCTCTTCGACGCCGCGACGGTCGAGCGGATGATCGGCCATTACCAGACGCTGCTCGCCGGCATCGGGGCCGCGCCGCACGCGCGTGTCGGGGACCTGCCCCTCGTCACCACGATCGAGCGGGACCGCATCCTTTCCCATGGTCATGGCCCCACGGTCCAAGTCCCGTACGAGGGCGGCGTCCACCGCTTCTTCGAGGCGCATGCCGAGCGCGCCCCCGACGCGATGGCGCTGCTCTTCGACGACGGCAGAGAGGTCTCGACGCTGACGTACGGCGCGCTGAACGAGCGCGCCAACCAGCTCGCGCACCACCTGCAATCGATCGGCGTCGGCCCCGAGACGATCGTCGGGCTCTGCCTTCCGCGCTCGCTCGACCTGGTCGTCGGCCTCCTCGGTATTCTCAAGGCAGGCGGCGCCTATCTCCCGCTCGATCCGGAGTACCCGCGAAAGCGCCTCGATTTCATGATCGAGGACGCGCGGCCCTCCGTCCTGCTCACCGAGGCGCGGCTCGCCGAGGGGTTTGGCCGTCCGGGCCTCCGGATCGTTGGCGTGGATCGGGACGCCGCCGCCATTGCCACCGCGAGCCGCGAGAACCCCCGGAGCGAGGTGGGGCCCGAGCGCCTCGCCTATGTCATCTATACCTCGGGCTCCACCGGTCGGCCCAAAGGCGTGCTCCTCGAGCACGGCGGTCTGTGCAATGTCACCGAGGCGCAGGCGCAGATGTTCGAGCTCGGGCCGGGCGACCGCATGCTGCAGTTTGCCTCCCTGTGCTTCGACGCCGCCACCTTCGAGATCTGGATGGCCCTGCGCGTCGGGGCCACGCTCTGCCTCGGCACACGCGACGTGCTGGCGCCCGGCGAGCCGCTCCAGCGATATCTCGAGCGCCATTGCGTCTCCGCGGTGACGCTCACGCCCTCCTCGCTCGCGGCCGTCCCCCCCGCGAAGCTGCCCCATCTGCGGCTCATCACCGTGGCGGGCGAGGCCTGCCCCGCGGAGCTCGTGCTGTCGCGGGCGCCGGGCCGCCGTTTCTTCAACCTCTATGGCCCCACGGAGGCGACGATATGGTCGACCGCGATGCGGTGCACACCGCAGGCGGGCGCGCCGCCCATCGGCCGTCCCATCGCCAACACCCAGGCCTACGTGCTCGATCGCAGTGGCAGCCTGGCGCCGATCGGCGTGCCGGGAGAGCTTTGCCTCGGCGGCATCGGCGTCGCGCGCGGCTACCTGAACCGGCCCGAGCTCACGGACGAGCGTTTCATCCGGAATCCGTTCGGCAAGGGCAGGCTCTACCGGACTGGCGATAGGGCTCGCTTGCGCCCGGACGGTCAGCTCGAATTTCTCGGCCGCGCCGATCAACAGGTCAAGATGCGCGGCTTCCGTATCGAGCTCGGCGAGATCGAGGCGGCGATCACCGAGCACCCCGCGGTGCGGGAGGCGGCGGTCGTCGCGCGGGAGGACAGCATCGGCGAGGCGCGGCTCGTCGCTTATGTCGTGCCGGAGGCCGGCGACGAGGTGGCGCAGGCCGAGCACGTCGAGCAATGGCAGCGCTTGTACGAGGAAACCTACGGCGAGGAGCCTGCCTTTGCCGACCTGACCTTCAACATCACCGGCTGGAACTCGAGCTACACCGGGGCGCCCATCCCCGCGGCCGAGATGGCCGAGTGGGTGGAAGCCACCGTTGCCGAGGTGCGCGCGCAAAAGCCCGCGCGCGTGCTCGAGATTGGCTGCGGCTCCGGCCTGCTCCTCGCCCGCCTCGCCCCGGATTGCGAGAGCTACTGGGGCACCGATCACGCCGGCAAGGCCCTCGCCCACGTCCGGCGGATGCAAGACGTCCAGGGAGGCCTGTCCCGCGTGACCCTCCTGCAGCGCATGGCCGACGATTTCACGGGTATCCCCTCGTGCTCGTTCGACCTCGTGTTGTGTAATTCGGTGGCGCAGTATTTCCCCAGCGCCGACTACCTGCTCCGCGTCATCGAGGGCGCGCTCGGGGCCGTGAAGCCCGGCGGCGCCATCTACCTCGGCGACATTCGTGACCTCACCCTGCTCTGGGCCTACCACGTCTCCGTGCAGCTCTCGCGGGCGCCGGACGGCATGGGGCGCGGGGAGCTTGCCGCCCTCGTGGAGCATCGGCTCCTCGACGAGGAGGAGCTGCTCGTCGATCCGGCCTTCTTCCACGCGCTCCGCGGCCAATTTCCCAAGATCGAGGACGTCGAGATCCGGCTGAAGCGCGGGCACCATCACAACGAGCTCACCCGCTTCCGGTACCAGGTGATCCTGCGCATCGCGGAGGACGGGGCCGCTGCCGGGCGCGCGGGCCGACCCAACCCGACGCGCTTCGAGGACTGGCAAAGGGAGGACTGGACGATCGAGGGCCTCCGGCAATGGCTCGTGCAGACGGGGCCGACCTGCGTCGGCCTCACCAACGTGCCCGACGCCCGCCTGCGGGACGAGGCCTGCGCCATCGAATGGCTTTCGGGCGCGCACGACCAGCGCGTGGCGGATCTCCGCCGAGCGCTCGCGGAGGCGCCGCCGGGCGTCGATCCGGAGGCGCTCTGGGCGCTCGGTGACGAATTGCCTTATGCGGTGCACGTCACCCGGCCGAGCGCGGGCGAGCCCGGCACCATGGAGGTCATCCTGCGTCGCCACGGCGCGAGCGGAGCGGTCCAGAAAGCCGCAGAGACGCCGCAGCCCCGTCCTCGGCCCTGGCCGACCTATGCCAACAACCCCCTCCTCGGCAAGCAGCACCGCCGCGTCGTGCCGGTGCTGCGCGAGGCGCTCGCGGCGAAGCTGCCCGATTACATGATCCCCGCGACCTGGGTGACGCTGGGCGCGCTGCCCCTGTCGCCGAGCGGCAAGATCGACCGCAAGGCGCTGCCTTCGCCGGTGCCGCGGCGGGACGCGTCTGCGGCGGGCTACGCGCCTCCCCACACGGGGGGTGAGGAGACCGTCGCGCGCATCTGGGCCGACGTGCTCAAGGTCGATCGGGTCGGCGTCCACGATAACTTCTTCGATCTGGGCGGTCATTCGCTGCTCGCGACCCAGGTCGTGTCGCGCATCCGAAGCGCTTTCGGTGGGGAGCTGCCCCTCCAGGTGTTCTTCGCGAAGCCCACCGTCGCCGAACAGGCTTTGCACCTCGCGCCGTACGGCAAGGACGCCGCAGCGGGCGCGATCCGGCCCGAGCCCCGTGAGGGCCCGATTCCGCTCTCGTTCGCCCAGGAGCGGCTGTGGTTTCTGGATCAATGGGGGACCGGCGCTGCTTACAACGTCTTCGGCGCGCTGAGAATGAAGGGCGACCTCGGCGTCGAGGCGCTCGAGCGTGCGCTCGGCGAGATCGTCCGGCGCCACGAGAGCCTGCGAACGACCTTCGTCATGGAAGGCGAAGCGCCGCGCCAGATCATCCACCCCGCGCCGGCGCTTTCGCTGCCGCCCGTCGATCGGACCCACATCCCGGACGAGCAGCGCGATGCCGAGGTGGAGCATCTCGCGCAGATCGAGGCGCGAAGGACGTTCGATCTCGCGACCGAGCCCATGCTGCGCGCCTCGCTGCACCGATTCTCGGCTACGGATCACGTGCTCTTCGTGAACATGCATCATATCGCCGCCGACGGGTGGTCGATCGGCGTGCTCACGCGCGAGCTCCGGGCGCTCTACGCCGCCTTCCTGCGCGGTGAGCCCTCGCCGTTGCCCGAGCTTGCCATCCAGTATGCCGATTTCGCCCGCTGGCAGCGCCGCTGGCTCGAGGGCGACGCGCGAGGTGCGCAGCTCGCGTACTGGAAGAAGAAGCTCGCGGACGCCCCTGTCCTCCACGGACTGCCCACCGATCGGCCCCGCCCCCCGGTGCAGCGCTACCAAGGGAGCATGGTTGCGTTCCGCATCGAGCCCGAGCTCACCCTGCGCCTCAAGCAGCTCGGCCGGAATGCGGGCGCGACGCTCTTCATGACCCTGCTCGCGGCGTTCCAGGTTCTGCTCGCGCGCCTCTCTGGTCAACCGGACGTGGTGGTGGGCGCGCCGATCGCGGGCCGCAATCGGGAGGAGATCGAGCCGCTCATCGGGTTCTTCGTGAATACCCTGGCGCTCCGTTCGAACCTCGCGCAAGAGCCCACCTTCCTTGAATTCCTTGCGCAGGTGCGCAGGACGGCGGAGGAAGCATTCAATCACCAGGATCTGCCCTTCGAGCGGCTGGTCGAGGCGCTCTCGCCGGAGCGGCACGCCAATCACAGCCCGCTCGTGCAGATCACGTTCGCCCTGCAGAACGTGCCGGACGTGGAGTTTGCCCTGCCAGGCCTCGCCGTCACGCCGGTGGACGTGGACCTGCACCTCACGCGGACGGATATGGAGCTGCACGTGACGGAGCTCGAAGGCGGGCTCACCGGCCACTGGCTCTATGACACCGACCTCTTCGACGAGGCCACCATCCGGCGCTGGAGTGGCCATTTCCAGGCCCTGCTCGGCGCCATCGTGGAGCAGCCCGAGGAGCGGGTGGGTCGGCTCCCGCTCCTCACGGAGGCGGAGCGACGCCGCATCCTGGTCGAATGGAACGACACCGCGACGGAGTATCCCGCGGACAGGTGCATTCACGAGCTGTTCGAGGAGCAAGTTGGAAGGACCCCGGACGCCGTGGCCGTCGAATACGGTGGTTCGTCGCTCACGTACGCCGAGCTCGACACACGGGCCAACCGGCTGGCCCATCACCTTCGCAAGCACGGCGTCGGCCCCGATGTGCTCGTGGGGCTATGCGCGCAGCGGTCTCTCGAAATGGTGATCGGGATGCTTGCGATCCTGAAGGCGGGCGGTGCCTATGTGCCGCTGGATCCGTCCTACCCTGCCGAGCGCCTCGCGTTCATGCGGGAGGACGCCCGGACGCCTGTCGTCGTTCACGCGCATGTCGCCGATCGCTTGCAGACGCGCAGCGAGAGCTTCATCGCGCTCGACCTCGATGACGAGCCGTGGGCGACCGAGCCGAAGACTCCACCCGAGAGTGGCGCTCGCTCCGAGCACCCAGCTTATGTGATCTACACGTCGGGCTCGACGGGGCGACCCAAGGGGGTGGTGCTCACCCATCGCGGGCTTGTGAATCACATGGCGTGGATGATTCGCGACCTCCATTTCACGCCGACGGATCGTGTCCTCCAGAGGACGCCGATCAGCTTCGATGCGTCCGTCTGGGAGTTCTGGGCTCCCTGGCTCGTGGGTGGATGCCTCGTCATCGCGGGGCCCGAAGCGCACAGGGATCCAGAGGAGTTGATGAAGCTCGTCGAGGAGAGGCGCGTCACGGTGATGCAATGCGTCCCTTCGCTCCTTTCGGCGATGCTGAGTGGCCACGGTGCGCGGCGTCCCGCGACCCTTCGGCTGATATGCTCGGGAGGCGAGCCGCTCACGGCATCGCTGTACCACGGGCTCATTCGGTGGGCCGGCTGCCCGGTCTGGAACCTTTATGGACCGACGGAGACGACGATCGACGCCACCACCTGGGTAGGCCATGAGGATATCTCGGCGCCCGTTGCGCCGATCGGTCGGCCCGTCGCCAATACCCGGGTCTACGTCCTCGATCGATACCTGACGCCTGCGCCCATCGGCGTGGCTGGCGAGCTGTACGTCGGCGGCGTGCAGCTCGCTCGCGGCTACTTGAACCGGCCGGAGCTGTCGGCGGAGAGGTTCGTCGAGGATCCTTTCGCGCCCGGCGAGCGCCTCTACAGGACGGGTGATCTTGCGCGCTTTTTGCCCGATGGCAATCTTGAATTTTGGGGGCGCATCGATCATCAAGTCAAGATCCGGGGTTTCCGGGTCGAGCTCGGCGAGATCGAAGCGTCCTTGTTATCTCACCCGTCGGTCCGCGCGTGCGCCGTCCTCCTGCGCGAGGACGCGCCGGGGGACCAGCGACTCGTGGCGTACGTGGTGACGGACGATGAGCGTTGCACGCGGACCGCGCTGCGCGAGCACCTCCGCGCGACATTGCCCGAGTACATGACTCCGTCCGCTTTCGTCCTGCTCGATGCAATGCCTCTTGCGCCCAACGGCAAGGTGGATCGCAATGCGCTGCGTGCACCCGTGCAGGAGCCATCGGACTCTGCTCGTATCGCCCCGACCACGCCCACCGGACGTGTGCTCGTGAGCTTGTGGCAGGAGATCCTTCGCGTGAAAGGTATCCGTCCGACGGACGATTTTTTTGCCCTCGGCGGGCATTCGCTCCTCGCGGTGCGCCTCCTCGCCGCAATGAAATCGGCGCTGGGGTATGCGCCCGGGGTGGCCACCTTCTTCCAGAATCCGACCCTCGAGGCGCTGGCCGCCCTGGTCGATGGCACGAGGGAGCGGCCCCCGCCCGCCGTCGATCTGCGCCCCCGCCTGCGTGCGGAAGGGGAAGCAGCGTATCCCGGCCTCTCTAGCACCGAGCGACGCCTGTGGTTTCTGGAGCGCCTCCACGCCGAGGCGCGCTCGTATCAAGTGCCCGGCGCCTTGCACATCGCGGGCCCGCTCGACGTTGCGGCGCTCCGCGCGAGCCTGTTCGCGCTGGCCGCGCGCCACGAGATCCTGCGCACCACCTATCCGGAGGTCGCAGGCGCCCCCGTTCGCGTGGTATCGGCGGAGCCCGCCCTATCGTTCCGCGTCGAGGACCTCTCCGCGCAGCCCGCCGAGGAGCACGAAGCCACGCTGCGCGCCATGGCCGCCGCCGAGGTCGGCGCGGCGTTCGATCTCGAGCGAGGCCCCCTGACGCGCGTTATCGTGGTCCGCGTGTCGGCGGAGGAGCACGTCCTCCTCGTGCACCAGCACCACATCATCACCGACGAGTGGTCGAGCGGCATCTTCCTGCGCGAATGGTCCTCGCTCTACGAGGCCCGCTGCCGCGGCGGGGAGGCGGCGCTGCCCCCGCTCCCGTTCCAGTACGCCGATCACGCGCGCGCCGAGCAGGAGGCGCTTGAAAATGGCGCATTCGAAGCGTCGCGTGCCTTTTGGAAGGCGCGGCTGTCCGGGATGCCGCGGCTCGACCTGCCCATTGTGCGCGCTGCGGCCCGTATGGAGCCGGGACCCGAGGCGCTTCTGTCGTTCCGCTTCGAGGCGGACGCGTCCCGCGCGTTGCGAGCGCTCGCCCGCGCTTCGGGCTGCACGCTCTTCATGGCCTGGTACGCCGCGCTCGCGGCGGTGCTCGCCCGCTATTCCGGGCAAGCCGATTTCGGGATCGGCGCCGTGGTCGCGAGCCGCGAGACCTCGGGCACCGGCGAACTCCTCGGGTTCTTCACCAACACCGTCGTCCTTCGTGCCGAGTTCGGCGACGATCCGACGTTCCGGGCGTGGCTCGCGCGCGCGCGTGCGACGGCGATCGAGGCGTACCGCCATCAAGCACTGCCCTTCGATGTCGTGGTGCAGGACATGGGCGCCGCGCGTCGCCCCGGGGAGAACCCCCTGTACGACGTCAGCTTCTTCGAGATCACCGACGAGGAGGGAATGGCCGAGGGCTGGTCGCCTCACCCCGCCGCGCTCCCCGAGGCCATCATGACGGCGAAGGACGCGCTGGGTGTCGTGGTCCATCACGACGTCGAGGGCACCAGCGTGACCCTCTCCTTCGACACCTCCCGCGTCGAGCGCGCCGCAGTCCAGCGCCTCTGGGGTCACCTCCATGCGCTCCTCCTCGACGCGATAGAGAACCCCGACAAGCGCATCTCGGAACTCCGCCTGCTGACGGAGGCAGAGCGGCATCAGATCGTGGTCGAATGGAACGATACGGCGGTCACCTATCCCCGGGATCTGTGCGTGCACCAGATGATCGAGGCGCAGGTCGAGCGCACGCCGGACGCGGTCGCCGTGGTCTTCGAGGACAGCACCCTCACGTATCGTCAGCTCGATATGCGGTCCAATCAGCTCGCGCATCATCTTCGAGCGCAGGGAGTCGGTCCGGAGACGTTGGTCGGCGTGTGCATGGAGCGCTCGCCGGATCTCGTGGTGGCGCTGTACGGCATCCTCAAGGCCGGCGGCGCCTACGTGCCACTGGAGCCGACGTATCCTTCCGAGCGGCTCGCGTTCATGCTGGAGGATGCCCGGGTCTCCATCCTGCTCACGCACGGTCGCCTGAGCGAAGTCCTGGGAGCCCACAGCGCACGAGCGATTCGCCTCGACGCGGACTGGGGAGACGTCGCGCGAATGAGCTCCGATGCGCCGCAATCCTTCGCTCGCCCGGAGAATGTGGCCTATACAATCTACACATCGGGATCGACAGGGCGGCCGAAGGGAGCGATGAACACCCACCTCGGCCTCGTCAATCGCCTGCTGTGGATGCAAGGTGCGTATCGATTGGGGCCGAGCGACGTCGTGCTGCAGAAGACCCCGATGAGCTTCGACGTCTCGGTGTGGGAATTCTTCCTGCCGCTCGTCGCAGGAGCGCAGCTCGCGCTGGCGCGACCTCGAGGCCACATGGATCCATCGTACTTGATCGATGCGATCCAGCGTCACGGCGTCACCATGGTGCACTTCGTGCCGCCCATGCTGCAGGCATTCCTTTCGGCGGCGGACGTGGAGCGTTGCGCGTCGCTGCGGTGGGTCATCGCGAGCGGGGAAGCCCTGCCGCTGGAGCTGGAGAGGCGGTTCTTCAAGAAGCTCGGGGCCGAGCTCCACAACCTGTACGGCCCGACCGAGGCGGCCATCGACGTGACCGCCTGGGCTTGTCGCGCGGAGAGCACGCTTCCCTTCGTGCCGCTCGGGCGTCCGATCGCCAATACGCAAATCTATGTACTGGATCGGTGCCTCGCTCCCGTCCCCGTGGGCGTGCCGGGCGAGCTGCACATCGGCGGTGTGCAGCTCGCGCGCGGCTACCTGAATCGGCCCGAGCTCACCGCCGAAAAGTTCATCGACAATCCCTTCATCCAGGGCGGGCGTCTGTACAAGACCGGCGATCTCGCTCGCTTCTTGCCCGACGGTAACCTCGAGTTTCTGGGCCGCATCGATGATCAGGTCAAGATTCGCGGCTCTCGCATCGAGCTCGGAGAAATCGAATCTGTGCTCGGGGAGCATTCCGAGGTTCGCGAGGCGGTCGTGGTCGCGCGGGAGGACGAGCCGGGCGACAGGCGGCTCGTGGCTTACGTCGTCCTTGCGCAGGCGGAGGCGCACGCGGAGGAGGCCGCGCTCGCGCGCATCCGACAGGCCCTCCGTGAGCGCCTGCCCGACTACATGATCCCGGCCGCCCTCGTGCCGCTCGGAGCGCTGCCCCTCTCCCCGAACGGCAAAGTGGATCGCAGGGCCTTGCCTGTGCCGGCCGCGTCGCGCGAGAGCCGGGGCGCCGAGCTCGCGCCGCCCCGCACGGCGACCGAGGAGAGGATCGCCAGGATCTTTTGCGAGGTCCTGAAGCTCGAGCGCGTGGGCGTCCATGACAGCTTCTTCGAACTCGGAGGCCACTCCCTGCTGGTGGTGCGCGTGGCGGCGCGCGTGCGCGCCGAGCTGGCGCTCGATCTACCCCTCCAGGTCCTCTTCGAGAGCCCGACCGTCGCAGCGCTCTCAATGCGGATCGACAACTACCAACTCGTACAATCCATGCAATCCTCGCCCGGCGCTCCGCTCGACGAGCAGGAGATCTTGCTATGAAGCCCGTCGACGTCCTCCTCGCCAATCTCGCCAGGGACGGCGTCCGCATCGCCCTCGAAGGCGATAACCTCCGCGTCACCCCCCGCTCGGCGCTCACGCCCGCGCTCGTGGAGGAGCTCAAGGCGCGGAAGAGCGACATCATGAGTTTCCTGCGCCGGGGCACTGCCGACGCCGCGCGCGCGATCCCGAGGGCGCCCCGGAGCGGCCTCTTGCCGCTCTCCCATGCGCAGGAGCGCCTGTGGTTCTTGAGCCGGCTCGAGGACGACAGCGCGACCTACAATATGTCGATGTGCCCGCGCCTGCTCGGCAAGCTCGACGCCGCGGCGCTGGAGCAGAGCCTCCAGGAAATCGTGCGGCGCCACGAGATCCTGCGTACGACCTTCGTCCTGATGGAGGGCGCGCCTCGGCAGAACATCGGCGCGCCGGCGTTCCGATTGCCCATCGTCGATCTCTCGGCGCTCTCGCCCGCGGATCGGGGAGCGGAAGTCGCGCGGCGGGTCAAAGAGGACGCGGCGCAGCGCTTTCGGCTCGACGAGGAGCCGCCCTTCCGGGCCACCCTGCTCCGGCTGGGCGAGGCGGAGCACGTGCTCCTCCTCAACATGCACCATATCGCCTCGGATGGCCTGTCCACAGCCGTCCTGATGCGCGAGTTCGGCGCGCTCTACGCCGCGTTCCGCGAGGGCAAGCCGTCGCCGCTCCCCGAGCTGTCCATCCAGTATGCCGATTACGCCGCCTGGCACCGCGCACACCTCTCGAGCGAGGTGATGGCGGACAAGCTCGCTCACTGGAAGCGCAAGCTCGAAGGGGCTCCGCCGCTCCTCTCGCTGCCGCAAGACCATCCGCGCCCTCCGCGAGCCGTGTTCGAGGGCGGATCCGCCGCGCGGCTGCTCTCCCGGCCGCTCTCCAGCGCGCTTCGGGCGCTCGGCCAGCAGCACGACGCCACGCTGTTCGTCACCCTTCTCGCCGCCTACCAGCTCCTCCTCTCCCGCTGGTCCGGCGAGCGCGACATCGTCGTGGGCACGCCCGTGGCCGGACGCTCCCACGTCGAGCTGGAGGGCCTGCTCGGCCCCTTCTTGAATTCCCTGGTGCTGCGCACGGACCTTTCCGGCGCTCCCACCTTCGCCGAGCTCCTCGGGCGGGTGCGGCGGGTCGCGCTGGACGCTTTTGCCCACCAGGACGTCCCCTTCGAGAAGATCGTCGCCGAGCTCTCGCCCGCGCGTCATTTGAACCATGGCCCGCTCTATCAGGTCATGTTCAACATGGTGCCGGCCGCGACGGGGACGCTCGAGCTGCCGGGGCTCCGGGTCGAGGAGAGCGTGGACCAGGGCGAGACCGAGGCGAAGCTCGACCTCACCCTTTACGCGGTCGACGTCGAGGACGGCGTCGTGCTGCGCACGGTCTACAACGCCGCTCTATTCTCGGCCCCGCGCATGGAGCACCTGCTCGACCAGTATGCGCACCTTCTCCAGCAGATCGTCGAGGATCCGAGCAGGCCCATCGACACCTATTCGCTGGTCACGCCGGCTGCCCGGGCGCTCTTGCCCGACATGAAGGTGACCTTGCCCCAGCCGAGCTACCCGCCCGTCCCCGTCGAGGTTGCGGCGTGGGCCGAGCGCACGCCGGATCAGATCGCGCTCATTCGCGGCACGGACACCTGGACCTACCGGGAGCTCGCCCAGAAGGCCGCTGGCATCTCGAGCGCATTGGTGGAGCTCGGCGTCCAGGCGGGCGACATCGTGGCCGTCTGGGGGGGCAAGAGCTTCGGCCTCGTCGCCAGCATGCTCGGCATTCTCGATGCCGGAGGCGCCTTCCTGCTCCTCGACCCGCGCCTGCCCCGGCCGCGGCTCGCCACCATGCTGGAAGAGTCGGGCGCGAAATACGCCATCTCCTTGACCAGGGACGACCGCGAGGCTGCCTGGCTCTCGGCCCGCCATCTCCGCGAGCTTTTGGTGCACCCGCGGCACGGCCTCGAGCGCCCCGACGGGCCCCGCCTGCCGCTCGGCGCGCGCCCGCCGTCGCCGGATACGCCCGCCTACGTCTTTTTTACCTCGGGCACCACCGGCGTGCCGAAGGGCGTGCTTGGCGTCCACAAGGGCCTCGCCCATTTCTTGAGCTGGGAGCGGAAGCAGTTCGGCGTCGGTCCGGGGGATCGCGTCGCGCAGCTCATTGCCCTGTCGTTCGACGCGGTGCTGCGCGACGTGTTCCTGCCGCTCACGAGCGGAGGATCGCTCGCGCTGCACACGGACGACGATATGGTGGACGGGCGCCGCCTCGCCGATTGGATCGAGCGCGACGGGATCACGTTCCTTCATACCGTGCCCTCCGTGGTCGAGACCTGGCTTGCGGACATCCCGGAGGGCCGCACGATGCCCAGCTTGCGGTGCGCCATCATCGCCGGCGAACCGCTCCGCGACAGCTTGATCCGCCGCTTCCGCGAGCGGTTCCCCCGCTGCCGCGTCGTGAACTTCTACGGGACCACGGAGACGACGATGTCCAAGTTCTTCTTCGACGTCCCGGATCCGCCTCTGCCCGGCGTCCAGCCCATCGGCTTCGCGCTGCCCGAGACCCACGGGCTCGTGTTGCGGGACGGCCGCCTGTGCGGCGTCGGTGAGGCCGGCGAGATCGTGATCCGCACCCCGTTCCGCACCAAGGGCTACCTCAACGGATCCGAGGCCGATCGCCGCCGCTTCGGCAAGAACCCCCACACGGACGATCCGGAGGATTTGCTCTATTTCACGGGCGACGTCGGCCGGTATCGCCCGGATGGGTCCATTTCGATCTTCGGCCGTGGGGACGAGCAGGTCAAGATCCGCGGCATCCGCGTCGAGCTTCGCGCCATCGAGGCCGTGCTCGCGCAGCACCCGGACATCGAGCGCGTCGCCGTCACGACCGTCGGCGAGGGCGCGCGGAAGCAGATCGTCGCGTACGTGGTCGGCCGCCGCAAGGAGGGCAGCCAGGTCGCGACGGCGCCCTCGGCGGCCACGCTCCGGCATTTCATGCAGGAGAAGGTCCCCGATTACATGATCCCCGCCACGTTCGTGGCGATGGAGACGTTGCCGCTGAACACGAGCGGGAAGATCGACCGCCGGGCGTTGCCGCAGCCGGACGAGAGGACCGCGCAGCGACGCCTGCACATCCCGCCCAGGAACGTCGACGAGCACAAGCTGCTCGAGATCTGGGAATCGGTCCTCGAGGTCGCGCCCATCAGCGTCCGGGATAATTTCTTCGAGCTCGGCGGGCACTCGCTGCTCGCGGTGCGGCTGATGGCGAAGGTCGAGGAGACGTTCGGGAAACACCTGCCGCTCAGCGCCGTCTTCCAGCACCCCACCGTGGAGGAGATGACGCAGCTCCTGCTTCGATCCGACGAGAGCGACCTCTGGGCGCCGCTCGTGCCCATCAAGCCGCGAGGCAGCCGTCGCCCGCTCTTCTGCATCCCCGGTCTCGGCGGCAATGTCGTCGCATTCCACGACCTCGCGCAATACCTCGGCTCCGATCAGCCGGTCTACGGCCTGCAAACCATGGGCCTCGACGGAATCACCGAGCCTTACACGACCATCGAGGAAGTCGTCACGCGGTACATCGCGGAGATCCGCGCTGTCGCGCCCCAGGGGCCTTATCGCATCTGCGGCCACTCCTGGGGGGGCCGGGTGGCCTTCGCGATGACGCAAGATCTCGTCCGCGCCGGCGAGAAGGTGAGCCTCTGGGTGTTCGACTCCAGCTCGCCCGACATGGCGGCCAATCCGCTGGTGAAGCCCTTCGAGGAGAAATTCGTCATTGCGGACCTCATCTTCGGCATTGGGGTCACCTTCGACGAGGATTTTTCCATCACCCCTGAGCTCCTCGAGCCGCTCCCGTCGGACGACCGGTTCGGTCTGCTCCGGAGTTGCCTCGAGAAGGTCGGCATTCTCGCGCCCGGGACGAGCCTCAAGCACGTGCGCGGATTGCTGAACGTCTTTCACGCCAACCGACAGATGAACTACGTCCCCCGGGACATCCTGCCCACGCCGTTCGTGTTCTTCGTGGCCGAGGACGAAGGCGAGGAGCTTGGCCGAAAGAAGATCGCGGGCTGGACGCAGCTCGTCCCCGTGACGGCCGTTCACGTGCCCGGCGCGCACGTCAATTTGATCGAAGAGCCGCACGTCCAGTCGATTGCGCGTCGGATGGCGGCAGATCTCGCCTCGCTGGACGCGGAAGACGCCTGAAGGCACAGGAGCGGTGGATATGCGTGGAATACCGGCCCCTACACTCGGCATCCTCGGCGGAATGGGCCCCGTGGTCTCGGCCGAGCTCATCAAGACCATCTACGAATACAACCCGACGCCCACCGAGCAGGAGGCGCCGCAGGTCGTCCTGTTCTCGCTCCCCTCGGCGCCCGATCGCAACCAGAGCATCCACACGAAGAACGAAGGGCCCTTCCTCGCCTTCATGGAGGCGCAGCTCCGGAGGCTCGCGCCGCTCTGCGATCGCATCCTGATCGGCTGCTGCACCGCCCATTACTCGCTCCCCAGCATACCCGAGGAGCTACGGCAGAAGGTGCTATCCATCATGCACATCGTCGATCGCGCGCTCGAGAAGAGCGACGAGCCCGGGCTCCTCATCGCCAGCACGGGCGCCTATGACAAGCGCCTCTTCCAGGACGGCTGCAAGAACGCGGACCGGATCATCGAGCTCAGTCGCCCGGATCAGGAGATCGTCATGGGGCTCATTTTCGAGGTCCTCAAAAAGGGCAAGGATCCGCAAATCGCGCTGCCCACCGTCGAGCGGCTCCTCGACAAATACGGGACACGCACGTTCGTCTCCGGGTGCACGGAGTTCCACCTCGTCGCGAAGATGCTCGACGCGCAGCCGGGCAACACGATTCGCGCGATCGACGCATTCAGCATCGTCGCGCGCGAGTTCTTCGACATCGTTCGCCCTTCGGGCTGAGATGGATCGGTAGGGCGGGCCCTCGAGCATGACTGCGATCGAACTCCCCAGCGTGGACCTTCTCGTGGCGTCGTGTCGCGGCACGCCCATCGTCCAGCCACGCATGGGCTTCAGTGATATCGCGGTCATGCGAGGCGGCCTCCTCGACGTGAAGAGCCTGCCCTTCCCGACCATGGGCACGATCACGCTCGACAGCTTCACGCGCACGGGCCACCTGGGCAAGGCCGCGGAGGCCGTCCGCAAGAGGCAGCCCCTCAATGGCTTCCCGCTCCTCGCGTACCCGGCCGCCGTCGTTCGCGACATGCTCGCCGGGATTCATGGCCCCGGCTTCCCCGTGCAGGTCCGTCATGGGACACCATTACCACTGCCCATTTTCCGCGCGCTCCGGGAGATCGGCATCGGGGCGACGGAGGGCGGCCCGGTCTCGTACTGTCTCCCGTACGGTCAGGTTCCGCTGGAGAAGAGCCTCGCGAGCTGGGCCGCGAGCTGCGAGCTTTTCGCCGAGATGGGGGATCTGGACCACCCTGCGCACCTGGAGAGCTTCGGGGGCTGCATGATGGGGCAGCTCGGCGCGCCCTCGCTGCTCGTCGCCATCAGCTTGCTCGAGGCCCTGTTCTTCGAGCAGCACGGGGTTCGCTCGGTGTCCTTGAGCTACGCGCAGGGCACGAACCTCGCGCAGGACGCGGGCGCCATTGCCGCGCTGCGACGGCTCGCCGGGAAACATCTGCGCCATCGATTCCACGTGGTGCTCTACATGTACATGGGGCTCTTCCCCCGGAGCTTCGAGGGGGCGCGTCACCTCATCGATAGCTGCGCGATGCTCGCGAGGAGGACCGGCTGCGAGCGCCTCATCGTCAAGACGGCCTCGGAGGCGCACCGTATCCCGACGATCGAGGAGAACCTCCTCGCGCTTCGCTGGGCCAGCGAGAGCGCGCGCCTCGAGATCGAGCCGGCCACCGGTCCCGCCGACGAGCACGAGGAGATCACGCTCGAGGAGGCGTCTTCCATCGTGGACCGGGTGCTCGACCTCCACGCGGATGTCGGGGTCGCGATTCGCGAGGCGTTCCGCCGCGGCCTGCTCGACGTCCCGTATTGCCTGCACCCGGATAATCGCGGTTTGGCGCGCACGATGTTTGCGCCCGACGGGGTCGTCCGCTGGGCCGATGTCGGCGAGCTGCCCGTCCGCGCTCCGAAGCGCGGTGCAGCAAGCGCGCGCGGCCCCAGCTCGGCTGGGCTGATCGACGCGCTCTCGTTCTACCGGCGCACGCTGGATCCCGGCGAACGAGAGGTCGTCGAGGCACCCGACTCGCCCGAGCCCGTGGCGAGGGGGCGCGCCGTCCTCACGACCATCCCCTCGGATTCGCATAGCTGGAATTTGATCTTCCTCGAGCTCTTCCTGCGCGAGCATGGATACGAGGTCACGAACCTCGGCATGTGCGTTCCCGTCGAGGTCACGCTCGAGGTGTGCCGCCGCGAGGAGCCTGAGCTTGTCGTCGTCTCCACGGTGAATGGGCACGGATATCTGGAGGGCGCCGAGATTGCGCGCGCCGTGCGGGGCGAAGGCGTGCTCGCCGGGGTCCGACTCGTGCTCGGGGGGCTCATTCATTCCGATCCGGAGATCGCCGAGCAGCAGACCGCGCGGCTCTGCGAAGCCGGCTTCGATCATGTCTACCACGGCGACGCAGGGGTCGCCGCGTTCCGCGAAATGCTCGCGGGGGAGCGCTCACGTACGTCCGGTAGGGCAGGGCGGCTGCGTATCGCCATGCCGCCGGACGACATCGCGCTCGAGGATGCACAGGAGCATGAGGCGTCGTCCCGGCACGAGGCCGATGTGCCGCGCGTGCGGCGAGTCGTTCCCCCACCGAGAATATCTTGAAGAGGGCAAAGCGCCACTTTTCATCACGCAGCCTGGAGGCTTTCGATGTACGTGCTAGGGATCAACGCTGCATACCACGAATCGGCCGCTTGCCTCGTTCAGGACGGCCAGATCGTCGCTGCAATCGAGGAAGAGCGCCTCTCGCGCAGGAAGCACGGCAAGGACGCCGAGCCCTCGAATGGCCAGGTGCTGCCCCTCCTCGCGATTCAGCATTGCCTGGACGTCGCGGGGATCAAGCTCGGGGACGTCTCGTGGGTGGGATACTCGCTGGAGCCCCGGGCGCGCCTCCAGAACAAGCACTTCTCGGATCGGGTCGTCCCGGGCGGCTGGGGGAGCGCAGCGGGCGAGCAGCTCTTCTTCGATCTCGTCCAGCGGGTGCCCGCGGAGCTCCTGTCCATGGGAATGACCGGGGAGTTCAAATGGGTCGGCCATCACCTCGCGCACGCCGCGTCGGCGTTTTACCCCTCGCCGTTCCAGGAGGCAGCCGTCCTCTGCATTGACGGGATCGGGGAGACCGGTTCGACGTTGTTCACGTACGGGCGGGGAGCGAGGATGGACGTCCTCGACGAGATCGCATATCCATCCTCGCTCGGGTTTCTCTGGGAAAAATTCTCGAAGTTCCTTGGATTCTCCGACTACGACGCGTGCAAGGTCATGGGCCTCGCGTCCTACGGCGATCCGGCCAAGTACCTCCGCCCGTTCGAGCGGCTTCTCACGCTCGAGCCCGAGGGGCGATTTGCGCTCGACGGCGAGGCGCTCAGGTTCCGCGTCGAGGACTATGTCCCAATCGAGGCGATGTTCGGCATCTCCAGACGCAAGAAGGGCGATCCGATCCTCGCTGCACACGAGGACATCGCCGCCGCGCTGCAGGAGATCACGAACCGGACGCTCACGCACATGGTCGGTCACCTGGCGAAGCGGACCGGTTCGAAGAACCTTTGTATGGCCGGAGGCGTCGCGCTCAACTGCGTTGCCAACCGTATCGCCTTCGAGGCGAGTCCCTTCGAGCGGCTCTACGTGCAGCCCGCCGCGCACGACGCGGGGACGGCGCTCGGGGCGGCGCTCTACGTCCGGCACGCCATGCTCGGCCATCAGGAGCGCTTCCCTGCGCCGCACCCGTACGCGGGCCCGCGCTTCGACGATGCCGCCATCGAACGCGCGCTCGTCGCGGCCGACGTTGTCTACGAGCGCGTACCCGACATCGAGAGGAAGGCCGCCGAGCTCATCGCTGCAGGCAACATCGTCGGCTGGTTCCAGGGCGCGATGGAATTCGGCCCCCGCGCGCTCGGCAATCGCAGCCTGCTCGCCGATCCGCGCAACCCTTCGATGAAGCGGATCCTGAACGATCGCGTCAAGCATCGCGAGGAGTTCCGCCCCTTCGCGCCGAGCGTGCTCGCCGAGGAGGCGGGGCAATGGTTCTGCATCGAGAAGAGCACGCCAACCTCCGACTTCATGCTCCTCGCCTATCCGGCGAGGCCCGAGCGCAAGGACAGTATCCCCGCCGTCGTGCACGTCGACGCGACGAGCCGCATACAGACCGTCCGCGCGGAGACGAACCCGCGCTACCACAAGCTCATCTCGGCGTTCCGCGAGATCACGGGCGTACCCATGGTCCTCAACACGTCCTTCAACGACAACGAGCCCATCGTCTGCACGCCCGAGGATGCGGTCGCGACCTTCAAGGGGACGCGCATCGACGCGCTCGCCATCGGCAATTTCCTCGTCGAGGCGCGCCGGCAGTCGGGAAAGACGGCCGACGGTGCGTCGCGCGAGGCGCCGGTCGTCCCTGGCGGCATGAGCGCGGCCGATCTGTTCAATGGGTTCGTCGGGGCCAATGTGATCCGCGCGCTCCAGCACCTCGATGTCCTCGACGCCCTCGATCCCGTCGTGCCCGCGGACGTCGACGCGCTCTCTCGGGCGGCGGGCGTGGCCGCCGAACGGATCACGCCGCTCCTCGCCGCTGCGACGTCCCTCGGAATCCTCGCCCCGCGCGGCGGGGGGTACGTCCTGACCTCCACGGGGGTCGACGTCCGCCAGCACGTGGGCTTCTTCATCTGGGCCGTCGGAGGCTACGGTCGGATGTTCGCCGAGCTCGGTGCCCTCGCGCGGTCCTCGGAGCCTCGCCCGATGGATCTCATCGATCGCGGCGACGTCGCGCTCGGCTCCGACCTCTGCAACACGCGCCTCATGCGGCAGACCATCCTCGACGCGTTCGTCGCGCAGGACTTCTCGATGATGGTCGACCTCGGTTGCGGGAACGCGGGGCGCCTCATCGACATCTGCACGGCCAAGGCCGGCGTGCGCGGCATCGGCTTCGATCTCAGCGCCGTCGCCGTTGCGCTCGCCAAGAACAACGTGGCCGCGCGCGGCCTGTCTGATCGCGTCGGCGTCCACCAGGCCAACGTCCTCGATATGCAGCAGCTCGAGGAGCTCGCTCCCGAGATCCGGAAGGCCGATCTGGTGACGTCGTTCATGATGCTGCACGACCTCTTCAATGCGGCCCCGCCCGCGGTGGTGCTCCAGGGGATTCGCCGCGGTTTCCCCGCTGCCCGGCGATTCCTGTTCGCGGACACGTTCCGCATGCCGGAAGGTGAGGCAGGTGTACGACCACCCATCTTCAACCTGGGTTTCCAGTTAACCCACAGCGTGATGGCGCTCGACCTGTTCACCCCCGCCCTGTACCGCGAGGCGTTCGAGGCAGCCGACATGCGCCTCCGGCAACAGATTGCGCTCGGCGTCCCGAACACGTATCTCTTCGTCGTCGACGCCGCGTGATACGAGGTGCTCGATCGGACGAACGCGATGACCATCGTTGACCTGATCTTCAAGGACGCGAAGGCGGAGCGCGGCAAGATCTTCTTTGCCGCGACGGCGGCGGGGCTCGCGAACACGCTCGTGCTGATGCTCGTCAACTCCGCCGCTCAAGCGCCGGAGAAGGCGGGGGCTCGCGCGTTCTTCCTGTTCGTCGTGTTCATCGCGACGTACGTCCTCGCGGCGAGGTACGTCTTCCACCGCATGACGGACATCGTCGAGGAAATCCTGTACCGCATCAAGTGCAGGATCGTGGAGAAGGTCGAGCGCGCGGAGCTCTCGGGCTTCGAGCGTATCGGCGCGTCCGAGATCTATGACCGGGTCACCGAGAACGCCACGATGATCTCGGGAGCGGCCGGGCTCGTGACGAACGTCCTGCAGCAGGCGATCATCTTCACGTTCGCCGTCCTCTACATCGCGTGGCTCTCGTTCCCGGCATTCGCGCTTCTCGCGCTCCTCATTGCGGCCGGGCTCGCCCTCTACTGGTCGCGCAGCGAAGGGATGGGCGACCTCCTGAAGGCGCTCGCCAGGACGCGGCTCACGTTCTTCGATGCGCTCACGGACCTTCTGAAGGGATTCAAGGAGGTCAAGTTCAGCCAAGCGCGGAGCAGCCAGGTCCGGGCCGACATCACGCAGTCCGCGGCGTTGCTGCGCGACGTCAGCCGGAAGGCCAACCACCTTTTCGACGAGAACTTCATCCTCGCGAGCTGCAACCTCTTCGTGCTGCTTGGCGCCCTGGCCTTCGTCCTGCCGCGGCACATGCAGGTCGAAGCCAGCGCGCTCTCGAAGCTCATCGCGGGCGTGATGTTCCTGTGGGGCCCCTTGCAAGGCGTCGTCTCGGGATATCCGGCATACGTCCGGTCCAATCAGGCGATCGCCGAGATCGAGGCGCTGGAGAGGAAGCTCGACGAGGCCGCTGGAGCAGCCGCCGTGCCCGATGAGCATGGGGAGGATCCCTGGAAGGGCAACCTCGGCGTGATCGAAGCGCGGGACGTTACCTACGAGTATCCACGCGCGAACGGTGATGGGGCGTTCCACATCGGCCCGCTGAACCTCTCGATCCAGCCCGGGGAGATCGTGTTCATCGTCGGGGGCAACGGGAGCGGGAAGTCGACCTTCGTCAAGGTCCTGACGGGGCTCTACCCACCGACCGGAGGGACGCTTCGCGTGGGTGGTGTGGAGGTGCGATCCGAGAATGTCGCAGCGTATCGCGAGATGATCACTGCCATCTTCTCCGATTTCCACCTTTTTGCGAAGGCGTACGGCCTCATCGGTATCGACGAGGGCTTGGTTCGACGCCTCCTCGTCCAGATGCAGCTCGAGGGCAAGACTTCATTCGAGGGTGATCGTTTCACGCGGCGCGATCTGTCCACGGGCCAGAGGAAGCGCCTCGCCATGATCGTCTCGCTGCTGGAGGATCGGCCAATCTTCGTCTTCGACGAGTGGGCTGCGGATCAGGACCCGGAGTTCCGCGCCTATTTCTATGAGGAGCTGCTGCCGTCGCTAAAGCAGCGCGGCAAGACCGTCATCGCAGTCAGCCATGACGACCGTTACTTCCGTTGCGCGGATCGTGTCATCACCATGGAACTCGGGATGATCCGTTCTATCGAAGCAGGCTCATCCCGCCCCGCGTTGGTGAAGTCCATGAACGCCGAGTAGTGGTTTCCTCGGTGACAGTGAAGCCTTTCTGAGGCAAAGATCAAGGAAGGAGGCACCATGGCAACCGAAAGTACGCATCCGAAGCAGTCCGCCAGGCCGGACAAGGACGAGCCGAAAGTGGAGGTCAAGGAGAGCAAGGCCGAGGCGAAGGCGGAGGCCAAGCCCGAGGCGAAGGCGGAAGCCAAGCCCGAGGCGAAGGCGGAAGCCAAGGCCGACCCGAAGCAGGAGGCGAAGGCGGCCGACGGGCCGTCGCTCGTCGGCCGCGCCGAGTCGATCATCCGTCGCAACGTTCTCTGGTCGATCGGTGCGGGCGCGGTGCCTCTGCCCGGACTCGATGCCGTGGCCGTGACGGGCGTCCAGGTGAAGATGCTGGCCGAGCTCTCGCACCTCTACAGTGTGAAGTTC
This sequence comes from Polyangium sorediatum, assembly GCF_029946465.1. NCBI lineage: Bacteria > Pseudomonadati > Myxococcota > Polyangiales > Polyangiaceae > Polyangium > Polyangium sorediatum. Next base: position 28,691 of record NZ_JARZHI010000029.1, on the reverse strand, counting down.
ACCGAAGACATCGCGAAGAAGCTCGTCGGGGCCCTGCTCGGAGGCGTCGGAGGCGTGACCCTCGGGGCGGCCCTCGGGGGAAGCCTCGCCAAGCTGGTTCCCGGCGTCGGTACCGCGCTCGGCCTCGTCACCATGCCCATCGTCGCAGGCGCATTCACCCACGCGGTGGGGAAGGTCTTCCTGATGCACTTCGAATCGGGAGGCACCCTCCTCGACTTCGACCCGTACGCCATGCGCGCTCACTTCAAGCAGGAGTTCGAGAAGGCCAAGGAGACGGTGGCGCAGATGCACAAGAACGAGCGAGCGAAGGCCGACGCAGTTCCCTGACCTCGAGATCTCATGGAGCTGGCCCCTTTCTTTCAGTATGGCCTCCCGATCCTGACGGTGCTCGCCGTGGGGCTCCTCGGGAATACCCGACGTATCGGGTTCAGGGGGGCCATTCTTCTGTCGGTTCTCCTGACGCCCATCGGGGGATTCCTCATCGCCCTTATCTCGGGGCCCAAGCCTATCCGGGAAGAGCCAGAACGCGCCCCTCACGCTGGAGCGCCCCCTCCCACGTGAAGTCGGGATCACCCCGTCGAGACTGCCCATGGCCAAGAACGAACCGCTGACGACGCCGGCGAGCCGTCCTGCCGCCGCCCCTCCTGCGCCTTCCCTTCGAACCCGGCTCGCGATGCGGCTGCAGCAGGCGCAGTTCGTCGTATACACGACGCTGGTCCTCGTCCTGCTTTCTGTTGGTTTCCTGTGGCCGCGTATCTTCATCTCCATCCCCGCCGGTAGCCACGGGGTCATGTACCGCTTCTTCAGCGGCGGCACGGTGACGAATCGCATATGGGACGAGGGGCTGAACGTCATCCCCCCATGGGACAAGCTGACGGTCTACGAGACGCGGCTACAGCAGAAGACGTTGAAGTTCGATGTCCTCAGCGAGGAGGGGCTCGACCTGGGCGTCAAAGTCTCGGTGCGGTATCGCCCGAACAAGGAGATGCTCGGATTTCTGCACCAGGACGTGGGCGCAGACTATTTCGAGCGCCTCATCCAGCCCGAGGTCGAAGCGCACGTGCGACGTACGTTCGGCAACCGGCCCGCGAATGAGATCTACTCGAGCAAGCGTGACCTGCTCCAGGAGCTGGGCCAGATCCCCGTTCTCGGGAGGCTCGACGACGCCGGCGAATCTCTCCTATCGAACCCCTACGTCACCCTCCAGGAGCTCAAGCTCATCGACATCGAGCTCCCGGACGTTGTGACGAGCGCGATCGCCGAAAAGTACAAGCAGGAGCAGCTCATGCTCGAGTACCGCTACAAACTCGAGCGCGAAGAGAAAGAGGCCGAACGAAAGCGCAAGGAGGCCTCGGGGATCCGCGATTACAACCTCATCGCGAGCAAGGTGAACCCGGACCTCCTACGCTGGAGGAGCATTGAGGCCACGCTCGAGCTAGCAAAGTCGCAGAATTCGAAGGTCATCGTCCTTGGCGGAAATCAGGGGGCGCAGATGCTCCTGAACGTCGACGGCGCGATGGGCGCAGCCCCGACGCCACCTGCATCGGAGACGCCCGCCCCCTCACCCCCTCCGGCGCCCGCGCCTCCGCCGGCACCCGCGCCCGCCCCGGCGCCCGCGCCCGCCCCGGCGCCCGCGCCCGCCAACCCCTGATCCATCACCTTCGGCGCCGACCGGTACACGGAGCGACGCTCAGTTCCTGCCGGTCGCGTCTTCCCAGAGCCGGATCAGCTCGTTGACGAGCTCGCCGTCGACGCGCGGCGGCTCGACGATGGGGGTATCGAAGGTGATCCCGTAGCGCCGAAGACGCAGGAACGGGTTCGTCGTGGAATAGTAGCCGCGAATGGATACGACGGGGTTGGCCGGGCGAAACCCATGGTCGATGGCTTTTTTTTGCATCTCCTCGCTGTGCAAGAAATCGATCCATTTGGTCGCGGCGAGCCTCTGTGGATCGGTGAGACTCGCGGGTCCGTCGAGGAGCACGACGGGGTGCTGGTTCATGATGGTCGGCGTTGGATAGATGACGCGCATGTCGTGCATCACGTTCACGAAGCCGTCGATTTGGTCGAGGATCGGGAACGTGAGGTGCTCGTACGTCACGACGGCGTCGTAGCGTGACGGACCCACGTTGAACATCGTCTCGGCGAGCAGCTTTGCGGAGTTCGGCGCAGCGTCGAGCCCGCCCTCACAACGCTTCAGCCATCGACCGAGCGCTTGCTTTCGCTTTGCGAAGGCGCGCTTGAAATCCGGCACCGCGATGTCCGTCGACACGACGCTCCCGTGGCGATCGGCCTGCGCTTGGGCGTCGGATATCGCTTTCGCCACTGCGTCGGGCCGCTCTTTCGGGGGCAGCACATAATCGTAGGCCATGAGGTAGAGGCTCTCGAGACCGGAAGCGGAGCGCGTCGGCGACGTATGGCCGAACTTGACGACCCCCCATTGCCGGAGCTCGTCCAGCGTCGGGAAGGGCGCGCGGTAGACGTTTTTGGGGACCTCGGGCGTCTCCTCGGCGCGTCTCCTCGGCGCCGCCGGTGCGGGCGTCTTCTTCCGCGGTGGAGCGGGCAGGATGGACTCGTACCAGTCGATCCAGCGGCCGGGGATCAGGTCCTCGGTCGCCATTCCCGAGGGATCCGCCTGCGGCGGCACGAACGCGCACAGGAGGTCGACCCATGGCCCTTGCTCCGAGGATCGGGCTGACATGATGGCATCCACGGCCTGGAGCCGATCTTCCCAGATCAGGACGACCAACGGCGACTCGACGAGCGAGCGCTTTTGATCGACATCGAAGAGCGGTTTGTCCTGGTTTTTCTCCTTCCGCCACCGGGTATCCAGGTACCGGACGACGAGCTCGTCGGCGGGGGCCCAGAGCGTGGGCTGCTGCTCCCCCGCGAGGATGGCGTCGGCGGATTCGATGTCGCCCATCACCGAGAGCTGGACCTGGATGTTCGGGCAAAGTTTGGCGTAGCGATCGGCGGCCTGCTCCACCCAGGCGCGTTTATCGTCGCTGGATAGCATGCTGATGACCACCGGGCGCCCATCCTTCGTGGGCGGGCCACAAAGCTCGGTCTTCACGGAAGTGGTCATCTTGGCATCGACAATCAGCTTCGTCTCCGCGTGGGACATGCCGACTTGATCGCGCACGAAGCGATACGCCACCCCCCCGAGCAGCCCGAGCACGACGAGGAGCGTCAGCGCCTCGCGCGATTGGCTCCTCTCGGCGGGCGTGGCCGCTTTGGCCTGCTTGGATGATTTTGCCACCCGCGGAGTCTAGACTCGATCGTCCCCGGAGAGAAGCGCGATCGAGCATCGCGGATAAGATGCAACCAGCGTCGCCCCGGTCACGGCGCCAGGAGTTCGCCGGGCCGCCGCTCTCTCTCGCTGTACGACCGCGTGTACAGGCTTGGCGGGCATCGCTTTTTGGACCGCGAATGGCGAGCGGTCTGACGTGACCGCAGGATGAGCGCTGCGTGGTGAACCCATCCTGCGGTCGCGGGACGATTTCGCGAGGAATATCCGGATGGCCTCCAGGTGGATGCCTTGCTCAATCGGCCGTATTTCCCGACCGCCGCCTTACGCGCGCGGATGTCTGCGCAGGAAGAGATAGGATGTACCAATGCACCTTCGGCACGGCGTCGATAGAGGATTTTCGGACATCACATTCACTCGAATCGGATCGGCCGCACGTGGATCGGTGCATCCACAGCCGCGCGCCAGTACGGCTCGACGTAGATCAACCGCCGCAACGAAAACCCGGGACCATGGGCCCGGGCATGTACTGGATCTCCGCGGATACGTACGTGAGCGCGTCCGGGCCTTTGCCTGGGCCCTACCTGCGCACCGTGGTCGTGGTCGACGGAACGGGCGAATCCCCGGCCCCATCGGCCAAGCTCGTGATACGCTCCGCACCAATGGCCCTCGTTGCCCACTGGCCCGTCCCCATCACGACCGTCGGACCCTCGAAGGGGGGAACGGCCGTCTTCCGTCACGCTGGAAAACTGCATCTCACGTGCGTGCTCAAGGCCACGTTCAAGCTCGTTCCCAACGAGCCGATGCAGTCTATCGCCCCGGAAGAGCTGTTCCGCGCCGAGATGCACCACCGCGACAACCCGACGCGCAGCATTCGCGCCACGAGTGATGTCGTGCCGCACCTGCCGCGCGTCGATATCGTGCTTTCCGGGCACGCTTGCGCACCCGCGGGGACCACCGTGACCCGGCAGGTCGTGCGCCTCGCTGTCTTCCATGGTCGTGCGCTCTTCGACAAGACGTTGCACGTCTACGGCGATCGCAAGGGCGCCGAGATCACGCCCTTCGACAAGATTCCCCTCGTCTACGAGCGCGCCCTCGGCGGCATCGGCTTCCGGCCGAACCCGCACGGAACGGGCAAAGCGCCCGGATCCGTGCCGCCGAACATCGTGTACCCGACGGACGGGAGCCTCGTCGCGGGCTTCGGGCCGATCTCGCGCGCGCTCGCGCAACGCAAATCGCTCCTCGGCGCGCTTTCGCCCCTGGCGCTCGATCAGCCCGTGCCGGAGATCCCGGCCGAATTCGATTGGAGTTATTTCCTGGCCGCGCCGCCCGATCAGCAGATCGAATCCCTCGTGGGCAACGAATGGATCGTGCTCGAAGGGCTGCACCCGGAGCATCCGCGGATCTCGTCGCGCCTGCCCACCGCGCGGGGCCTCGTGACGCTGTTTGGCCTGTCGTCGAGCGCGCCCGAGGCCGCGCGTACGGTCGCAATGCGGCCGGACATCCTGCGCATCGACGCCGATACGCTGCGCTGTTCGCTCGTTTGTCGTGTCGTCGTGCCGCTCGACGACGAGCGAGCCCTCGGCAGTTTGCGGGTCGCGGCCGGCATCGAGACCGAGGGGCGCCCGCTCGCGCACCTCTTGACCCCGCCGCCGGTACCGGAAAAGAAGGGGCCATCCCTGGTCGGCACGGTCGACGACCTGGCGACGACCACGGCCCGCAGCGATACGTGGTCGCGCGGCGGCGACGAATCGACGATGGTGCTCGAAGACGTGATCACGGGTCCTTCGAATGCCATGCCATTCGCGCAGAGGCGCGAGGAAAACCCGATGGAGGGGACGTATGCCCTCGACGGGGATGCGGCCGTGGCCGCGCAGTATAAGCCCGCCATTCCATTTGCCGGAGGGGCCCAAGCCGCTTCGCACGCGGGCCGGGGCGCTCCGATTCCAGGCGCGCCGTGGTCCAAGGTCCCCGTCGAAACCGCCCCGATGCCGATCGTCGAGGAGGCGACGCGGGCCCTCTCGTTCACGGCCGATCTGGCGAATCTCGATTTTTCGGAGGTGGTCGCCGAGCCGCCGCCCCCGCCGCCGAGCGCGCGCGCGCCGAGCCCCGAGCCGGCCGTTGCTGCGCCTCCCGCTTCTGCTGCGCCTCCGGCTGCTGCTGCGCCTCCGGTCGCGGCGACGCCTCCGCCGTTGCCGCCGCGCCCCGCGCGGACCGATCCGTGGGCGGAGTCCCCGAAGGAGCCGAAGGTCGAGATCCCGAAGCCCCCGCCGCCGCGGATCCCGCCGAAGCCGGCGGTCAACAAGTCGCTGTATGGTGGGTTTGGGCCCCCCAAGAAGAAGAGTTAGTCAGGACAGACGGGCGCGGGCCGCGTCGCACGCGGCCGCGAGCCACGCGGGGCCGAAGTCGCCTTCGAGCACGACGTCGGGCGCGACGCCGACGCCGTCGATTGCAATCCCGCCCGGCCCGGTGCAATGCGCGGCCGTGCGATAGGCGAACGAATCCTCTTCGCCCGGGACGAGGCGCTGCGCGCTGCCTTTTCCGTGCGTTCGGTGGCCGACGACGAGCGCGCGGCCGTGGGCCTTCAGGGCCGCGGCGAGGATTTCCGCGGCCGAGCCCGTCCCGCCGTCGACGAGCACGACGAGGGGCATCGTGTACGATGCGGGCAAGTGCGCGTGGTGGACGAGCTCGTCCCCTTCGGCGTCCTCGATCCGGACGATCTCTGCGCCCTCATCGAGGAACGTCGCCGCCCACGCAATGAGCGCGTCGAGGTCCCCGCCCGGGCAACCCGCGAGATCGAGGACGAGCGCGCGCGCGCCTTTTGATTCGAGATCGCGCGCTGCCGCGTGAAAGCGGCTCGTGATGTCCGTCGTGACGACCGCGACCCGCACGTATCCGATCCCGTCGTCGAGCATCGCGGCCGTGAGGGGCGCCGTTCCCGCGCGGCCGAGGATGGCATCGCCGAGGGCCGCGGCGCGCGCGGCCGAGACGTTGTCCGGCGAGGTCGCGGCGGGGGAATGTGCGTACGTGTAAAACACGTTCACGGCGCTCGGGACGACGACCGCGCCGAGGGCGTTGTTCCCGGTGTTGCCCATCGTCGGGCAGGTCAGGTTGATCGCGGGCATCCTGTCGACGAATACGACCGGATTGCCCATGATGTATTTGCCCGGGCCCTTGACGGTCCAGTGTGCCGTGCCGGGTTCGTCGCCGGAGGTCATCGCGATGATCGACCCGAGGTTCAGCGCGTGGACGCCCGAGACCTTGACGATCGGCGAGAACACCGAGGCCTGCGCGTTCATCGCGATGTTCGGGTACGGAATGGGGACGGGGCCGACCGGCGTCGGCGTGAGGCACACGTCCGGAAACCCGAAATTCATCCCGACGCCGCGGTTCGATGCAGGGAGCATGGCAGAGCGCCTCCTAGCCCAGGTGGACTTCCTTGCCGTTGATCGAGACTTTTTCCTCGGTGAGGATCGTCGCGCTCTTCGCCTGTGAATGCATCGAGCCCTCGACGACCGTGTGCGTTTGTCCCGCTTGCACACTGAGGAGCTCCGTGACGCGCTGGCGCATGGTGGTGAACGCCTGGACGACCTCGGAGGCGATCGTGCGAATCTTCTTCGTCGTCACGGAGAGCTCGGGCGAGGCGATCTCGACCCCGCGATCCGCGGCGATCCGGAGCGTCCCTGCGGCGCGGAGCTCCGCGTCGGCGGGGAAGTGCAGGACCGCGGGGCCCCGGGCGTGCACGACGCCGATGATCCAGTGACCCTCGGCATTGCCAATGACGAGCACCTCGTCGCCGGGGACGGGTTCGTACGTATACGCGAGGGCAAGACGCGCGTGGACCTTGCCGCCTTTCGGGAGGTCGACCTCGATTTCGGCGGGGTGGACGGACGCGACCGTCGCCGGGCCGAGGTAGAGGCCCTTGTCCGCGGTTTCTTCGATGCGCAATCGCGCCACGTTCGACATCGGGGTCTCCTTCAGGTTCCTTCGCGCGGCGGGGGCCTGTACGCCTCCGCTTCGAGCCTATCGAGATCGGTGCGGCGGACGCCGAGCACGTTCGTGCCCACGAAGAGCGCGCCCGAATCCCGGACGTTGTGCAGGTTGGCGTGGGAGAGGTTCGCCGTCGAGAAATCGGCCTCGCGCACGTCGGCGTGGGAGAGGTCCGCGTGGGTGAGCTTCGCGCCGCCGAAGATCGCGCCTTTCGCCTTCGAGCGCACCCAGAGCGTCTCGCGCAGATCCGCGCCGCCGAAATGGGCAAAGCCCGCCTCCGCACCCGAGAACGTCGCGTGCCGGAGCCGCCCACCTGTAAAACGCGCCCCCGCGGCCGCAGCGTCCCCGAAAAACGCGCCCTTCGCTTGCAACCCCGTGAGGTCGGCCGTTTCGAGCCGCGTACGCGCAAAACAGGCCTGCGTGGCCGTGGCGTTCGTGAGCTTCGCGCCTGTCAGATCCGCGTCCGTGAAATCGGCATGCGTAAAATCGCAGCCGGCGAGGTTCATGCCGCGGAGGTTCGATTTGAGAAACGAGCAGCGGTGCATGGAGAGGCCGGCGAGGCGGAGGTTCCGGAGGTCCATCTCGCCGAAATCCACGGTCTTGAACGTGGTCCGCTCGAGCTTCGCGCCTTCGAGGCTCGCCCCGCGGACGCTCGCGCCCCACAAGAATGCGTGCGAGAGGACCGTCCCCGCGAGGACCGCCCGATCGAGCTGGGTCATCACGAGCCGCGCGCCTTCGAGGCTCGCGCCCGAAAGATCGGCGTCGGTGAGCGTCGTCATTTCGAGGTCTTGCCCCGCGAGGTTGACGAGGCCGAGCTTGGCGCCCGGGAGGATCGCGCGCTTCAAATTCGCGCCGGTGAGATCCGCGCCCGTGAGATCGCCGCCCGACATGTCCGCCATTTCGAGGTTCGCCCCCGCGAGGCGCGCGTCGCGCAAGCAGATGCCCCGCAGCGAGGCGAAGAAGAGGTCTTTGCCCGCGAGATCCGCGCGATCGGCCTCGCCCGCCTCGGCCGGGAGCACGGTTCCATCCTCGCGACTCCGATCGAGCTTGCTCAGGATCGCCCGGTCGAGCTGGCATTTGCCGAGGACCTTGGGCAACGTCGCGCCCCGCAGATCGGCGTCGTGGAAGAGCACCACGTCGAGCGTCGCGCCGTCGAGGTTTGCCCGGACGAGCCGCGCGCGCGCGAGGACGGTCTCCGTCATGCGAACGCCGTGGAGGTTCGCGTCCGTGAGGTTTGCCCCGAGCAACACCGTGCGGTGGAAGGCGGCGCCCTCGAGATCCGCGCCCGCGAGGTTCGCGCCTTCGAGCACGGCCTCCGAGAAGTCCGTCTTCCAGAGCCGCGCCCGCGTGAGGTTCGCCCGCGGCAGGACGGCGCGGCGCAGATCGGCCATGGCGAGGCTCGCGCCCGCGAAGCTCACGCGTAGGAATTTTGCGTCTTTGAGGAGCGCGCCTTCGAGGTTCGCGCTTTCGAGCGAGGTGTCGATGACCTCGGCCTCTTCGAGGTTCGCGCCGCGCAAGGAAGCGCCGTCGAGCCGCACGCCCCGGAGCTTGGCCTTCGCGAGTTTCGCGGCGCCGAGGTCCTGGCCGCGGAGATCCACGCCGTCGAGGGTCTTGCCCTCGAAGCTCTCGCCCGATCGGAGGCGCGCGGCGAGCTCGGCCGGGCTCACGCGCCACGCTCCAGGGTGGATTGTTTCAAGTTCGCGCCGTTGAAATCGGCGTCCTTGCCTTGCGCGGCGGTGAAATTCGACTCGTAGAGGTTTGCCTTCACGAACTTCGTTCGGCTCACGAGCGCCCTCGAAAAATCAGCCTGGAAGAAATTGGCCTGTGTCGCGTCCACACCGTCGAATTTCGCCTTGTAGAACCGGCTACCCGGGAGGTTCGCCCGGACGAACGAGGCCGCAGTGGCGGAGACGCGGGTGAAATGGGAGCCAGGGAGATCGGCGTGGGAGAGGTCGGCGTCTTCGAGGTTCGCGCCTTCGAGGAGGACCTTCTCGCCGGAGGTGTCCGCGAGCGAAGCGAGCACGAGGTGCGCGTCGTGGAAACTCGCGCCTCCGATGCGCGCGCCGGTGAGCCGCGCCTTCCGGCCGCGAACACGCGACAGGAGCGCGGAGACGAGCGAGGCGCGCTCGAAGGAGGCGCCGTCGAGGATCGCCTCGGTGAAATCGGCGCGCTCGAAATCGGCCCCTTCGGCGCGGGCGCCCACGAGGTTCGTTCGGGTGAACACAACATAGGGGCCGCTCGCGTGCGCGAGCGTGGCGCCTTCGAGGTCCCCGTCCTCGAAAAAGGCCGTTTCCAGGGACGCGCGGGTGAAATCGGCATGCTTGGCGCGGACACGCGCGAGGTTCGCGCGCCGGAGATCCGCCGAGACGAGGCGCGCGCCTTCGAGGTTCGTCTTGAAGAGCACGGCGTCGCGCAGGTTCGCGCCCGAGAGATCCGCGCCGGAGAGGTCGGCGCGCGTGAGGATCGCGCCTTCGAGGTTCGCGCCGCGCAAATCGAGGCCCCGCAGATCGCGTCCCGTGAGGTCCTGCTCGGAGAGATCACGCCCCGGCCCGGGTTCGTCCGTCGAGACGGGGCCCGTGGGCGGGCTGTAGGCGGGATCCATCTCCTTCCAGCGGGGGTCGTGCGGGACGGCCTCGAGCTCGACGATCTTCTTTTCGATCTTCGCGCGTTCGTCCGCGGAGATATCCTTGTCCGAAAGGCTCTTCCGGATGCGCGTGGCCTCCTCGAGCATGCCGCGCATGCTCTTGCGCAAGCCGAGCGGCGGCAGGACGCCGGGCTTCCGGATCGTCATGGAGGGCGGCGCGTCGTCGAGCGATTGCGCGGCCTTCGCGAGCTCGGGCTCGATATCGCGGTGCTCCTTGGTCTTCTCGCGCGCCCCCGCGATGCTCTTGCCGACCTCCGCGACCATGCCCGCGCCGAACGCGCCGAGTTTCTGATCGAGCTTCGCCGAGACGGGGTCGAGGTCCGCGCGCAAGGGGGGCAACTCGCCGCGCCGCTCGGCCTCCGCGCGGGCGATGACGTCGGCGAAATCGGGCGGCATGGCCGCGGCGAGCCCGACCGGGTCCTTCTCGAAGGCGAGGAGGATGTCCCGGTAATGGGCCTCGGGCAGAGGTTTCGTGCCGAGCTGCTCCTGGGCGACGAGCATCGTGCGGATGTCCTCGAAATCGTGCTCGCGTACCTCGACGACGCCGCGGAACGTCAATTCGAGGACGTTGCGATCGAGGTCGGCGAGCAAGGTGTCGAGCGACATCGGCACCTCGCGGAAGCGGCCGGCGTCGTCGTGCACGAAGGCGCGGACACGCGTGCCGGGCAGGCGCGTGCGCAGCGTGGGCTCCGTGGCGGAGAGGTTCTGGAAGAGGAGCTCCTCATCGCCGCGCAGATACCCGGGGAGCTGCTGATCCGGGGGCGCGGCGTGGAAGTGCGTCCAGTCGAAATCCTCTGCGTAAAACGGCGATCGTTTGTCCTGCCAGGTTTTTCCGTAGTCCTTGCCGAGCTTGCCCGCGCGGGTGGGCCAGAAGGGGCTGACGGGGCCGAACCCTGCCGGAATCGGGCGATCCCCGCGGTTCCGGACCGGCACATCGGGGTATTCGACGCTAGGCAGCTCGTCGCCGAGCCCTTTGCCGACGGGGTTGTCCGGAAAACCAGGGCCGCCGAACGCGTTCGCCCAGGTGAGCGGCATCTTGGTGAAGCCGAGCGGGGCCGAGGGGACGGCGCCGGGGAGTTTGTCGGACCAGGCGCGCCGCCCGACGACGCGCAACGTCTTCGACCAGGCGCCGACGGCGAACCTGACGAGGCATTCGGTGAGCGGGACGCCGCCGGCGGCGTGGCAATGGCCCTTGAAGAAGACCTCGGCGTTCAGCTTGAAATCAGCGAAGTCGCTGGCGAAGAGGGATTCTCCCGTGCGGTCGTCGTCCCCGTCGACGAACGTCTCGCCCGAGAGAAACCGCTGATCGATCGTCTCCTCGACGACCGTGAGCGCGCCGCCGGGCCCCACGGCATACGTCGCGCGGACGACGACGGTCATCTCCGGCTGCGGCGGGCGCCGCGAGGTGAGCTTCGTCCCGACGAGGAAGGGGGTGAGGTTTTTCCGGAGCATGCGCAGGCGCCTACATCCCGAAGAAGATCGCCGCGCCGATGTACTGGTGCGTCAGCGCCATGTGCGTTAGCTTGATCGCCGCGTGGACGGTCTTCACCGTCGTCACGAGGTTGTCGAGCGCCGTCGTCAGGCCCTTGAGCTTGAGCGTCTTCGTATCAGGATATTTGTATTCCCACTCCGGGCCGATCTGGAACGTGAGCTTGGTGCCGAGGAAGATATCGGTGTTGTGCAGCGAGAGCTCGAGGCTCCCGTGGTGCGCGCTGATCAGGAGTTCTTCCTGCGCCCCGGCGATGGTGATGTCGGCTTGTGCCCCGACGACCGTGACGCTGCCGAGCGCACCCGCGATCGTGGTCTCCATCTGCGCGCCGACATTCGTCATCGCGTTCGAAGTGACGATGTTCGTGATGCTGTTCGACGCCACCGCGTACGTCTCCTCGTGCATGGCCGGCACGGGACGGTCGATTTTGCCGGTCTTGGAGGTGATGATGGCGTCGCAATACGTGGTCTCGCTGATGTTGCCCGCGACGTCCGTCAGCGAGCTCGTCGTGTCCGCGTACGTCTCCTCGGTGATCGAGGGGACCCGCTTGGCCGAGCTGCCCGTGTAGCTCTCGATCTTGCTCGCCCAGGTCCGCTCCACGATCGCGGGGTTGCCGTAGGGTTTTTCGAGCGTCTCGTGCCATTCCACGGGGTTCTCGGACCCCACGACGCACTCCTTGTGGTTTCCGTACCAGTGCTCGTAGAAGTCGCCGGCGTAATCGCTGGTCTGATTGAAATTGTTCGTGGTGTTTTCGAGGTGCCAGGTGCCGCGTTGCCCGAACATGCCGGGCCGGAACTCCACGCGCACGCTCGCGCCGGGCATCGAGGCGGGGCCGAGGTCCTGGACGTGGCCGCCCGAGAGATCCCAGCCACCCGCGCCCTCGGGGTCGTCCTGGCGGCTCATGACGACCATCTTGTAGTTGCCGCGGATGACCTCGACCTTGTCGCCGTAGGTCGTGGTGATGCGATTGCCGTCGGTATGATCCCACCAGCCACCGCGCGTGAGCAGCGCCTTGCTTTGCTCCATGCGGTCGGCCTTGTGGCGCGATTGATTGTCGCGGTCATCTGGCCCCGTCGGTGGGTCGCCGATGCGCTGATCGTCGAGGAAAACGCCCCGGTCCTCCGTGGACAGGACCTTGTCATCGTCACCCTTGACCTCGTAGGTCCCGACGCCGGCGTTGCTCGTGACGACCTCGGTCCCATCCGGCAACGTGAAGGGGCCGCCCTGGCTCGCCGACACGGCGAGCGCCACCCGCGCAAGCTCGTTCGCGCGTTTCGCCGCCGGATCTTTCTCCGGTTGCTCGTGGAAGGCGCCGAGCCGCAGGAACGAGCTCATCGTCTGGCCCCGGCGATCGCCGGCGGGAATCAGCTCTGATGCTTCGTTCGCCGGGTCCTCAGGCACCATGCTGGCCGGCTGCCCGACCGGATCGGTCGCGAAATCGGGCACCGAAATCAGAAGATACTTGCCCGCCGCCGAAACCTCGTCCGCCATGTGCTCGCGCCTCCTGCGGAGGAAACGCTAACAGAGCGCGCGTAGAGCTGTAAAGCTATGAAGTCGAACGTTCAGCTCGACATGCGCTCGCACGCGCGCCGGAGCTCTTCGAGCTTCTCGGGCGAAAGATGCAGCGTGATGCGATCTTTTTGATCCCCGTCGCGGTAGCCGAGCGTGAGGACCGCGATCTTCGCGGCCCCCGCATCGCCGCGGCTCGAAGCAAGGACCGCGTCGAGCCGCCATTCGATCGATTCGAGGACCACGCCGTGATCGGTGAGCGTGTCCCGGTAAGCGGCTGCCCCGAGGCTCGCGCGCACCGCGTCATACCGCGAGAGCAAGATCGGCGCGATCACCGCGGCCTCCGGCGAGAGCGCGCCGCCCGCGAGGCGCACCACGTCCTCTTCGAATCGCCCGCGCTCGAGGCCTCGCGCGCACGCCTCGCGGACGAGGAAACGCGAGGCCTTGAGCGCGCGCGCGAGATCGTCCGGCGGGGCCTCGAAGGCGCGCGCGAAGGTATCGAGCGTGGCCTCGACCGTGGCAGGCAAAGGATCGGGCAACGCCGGGCCGAGCGCATCCCAAAATCGCGCGCGGGCCCGCTCGGGCAGCCGCGCGAGGGTCCTGAGATCATCCACGATCGCCTCCGGCGCAGGCTTGCCGCCGAGGCAAAACAAGGGGACCGTCATCCGCCGCCGCTCACGATGAACGCATCCTTCATCTCGATCAGAATGCCCGTCGCCGTCTTGATGCGGTGTGCCGGAGCGCAATTCGCCGCAACAGGCGAGGGCGTGATCGGGTTCGGGACGGTATGCAAGATGATGGGCCGGTCCGGATCCCCGTCGATGAAGCCGATGAGGACCTCGGTCCCCGGCTTCAAGGGGTGATGGTGCCCGTAGTTCTGGCCGGAATGCGGCTGGGCCATACGAATACGACGAGAGACGAATTGTCGCTCCCCCGATTGCGACGTATCGAACATCATCCGGACGAGGTAACGACCCTCGTCATCGAGGCGCGCAAAGAGGCTCTCGGTGCCTTCCATCTCATGCGCGATAACGCCATTGACAACGCCGTGAATTTGGGGCTTCGGCGTGACACGCGCGGGCCGGAACGGAACGGTCCCCTCGATGGCGCGGAAGGTGTTCGTGTACGGGACCTCTTGCTTGCCGCCGAAGAGGGCCACCGGCTGGCGCGCCGCGTGCTCGATTTCCGTAACGAGGAAGCTCGCGTCGCCGAGCTTGGGGTGCCCTTCGAGCGTGAAGCGGCCGCCCGCGCGGACCCAGCCGAGATCACTCTCCAGGCCAAAGACGCGGTGCGTCGCCTCGGTCTGCTCGGCGCGGATCTTCGCGAACCGCAAGGCCTCCACGGGCGTCTTGCAATGCGTGCCGTACTCGACGAGGCCGCCGCCGAGCCCGGACGGCGCGTCGGCGCTGCCCGTGGGATCGACGAGCGGTATACGATAGTTGTAATCGTGCACCACGTGGGCCCGCGGCACGAGGCGGGTCGTCGCCTCGATGTGGAAGATGTCGCGGCGCTCGCCGCGCGCCCGGAACGGCGCGTGCTCGTGCCCCGGCGCCACGGGAAAACCCTGGTTGTCGTCCGTGAAGACGATCTTGTCGCGGTCGCCCTCGTGCTCGAAGAAAAACGTGATGCCCTCGTGCTCGGCGAGGCGCGAGACGAACGCGAGGTCGGTCTCCTTGTACTGCACGACGAACTCGCGCTTCGGGTACGTCGCGGTGAGCCGCATCTCCACGTCGTCCGCGCCGAGCCCCACGAGCTCGAGTTTCTTCTGGATGATCTCGGGGACCGAGAGCTCCATGAAGATCTCCTGCGTGCGCACGAGCGAGAGGCGATGGGCGCGCGGGACGAGCTGGAAGTAGTACGAACGGGTGTCGGGTTCGGTGTCGATACGGTCGCGGATCTCGGCGATCATGCCGTGGATCCGGCGTACGTCCTGGCCCTGTGTTTCAAATACGAGCGTCGCCATCGCGCCCTCGACGAGGGCGAGGTCGAGGCCCGGAGGCTTCGTGCTGACAACGCCGATGGAGAGGGCGAAGAGCTTTCCGAGCGATTCGCGGCCCGAAAGCTCGAAAACCTGCAAATCGTCGCAGGGGAAATCATCGGACTCGATCCGGAGGTGGACGAGGTCGTCGGGCATGGGGAGAGCACACCAAATGGCGGGGTGACCGTCAAGACAAGAACGGTGGGGCTTTCAGATGTCTCTCCCCGACGGCGCGGCAGTCGTGTTAGCCTCTCGTGCAGCCCCGATCCCGGGGCCTTTCGCGCAGGACGACGAGATGAGCGCCTCAAAAACCCATAACCTCTCGGTCGAGCTCGCGTCGGGCGACGGCTTCGATGTGCGCGAGTTCTCGGTGAGCGAGAAGATCTCGCAGCTCTTCGAGGTGCGCCTCGTCGCCCTCAGCGACAACCCCAACGTCGATTTCGAGGCCATCGTCGGCCAGCCCGCACGCTTCGTGATGCACGGCGGGCACGGCGAAGGCGCAGCCCCGCGGGTCTGGACCGGCATCTGCAACGAGCTCGAGCAGCTCGGCGCCGAGGAGACGGGCCTGTCGTCGTACAACGTGTCGATCGTGCCCACGCTCTGGCTCGCGACGCAGCGCCGGAACCACCGCATGTTCCAGCAGCTCTCGGAGCCGGACGTCGTCGTGAAGATGCTCTCCGAGTGGGGCATCGAGCCCGTCCTCAAGATCGACAAGGGCGCCTACAAGAAGCGCAAGTACCGCGTGCAGTACGCGGAGACCGACTACGCGTTCATCTGCCGCATGCTGGAGGACGCAGGGATCAGCTTCTACTTCGAGCCGTCCGAGGAAGGCTCGAAGCTCGTGCTCTCGGACGCGCCGCAGTCGAACGCGCCGCGCAAGTCCATCGCGTTCCGGGACAACCCCACGGCCGCCGATCGCGAGCACGTGACCGTGGTGCGCATGGCGCGCAAGGTGCGGCCCGGCAAGTACACGATGCGCGACGTCGATTACCGCCGGCCGCCCTCGTACAACCTCGCAGCCACGGCCTCCGGCGCCGAGATCCCGCTCGAAGACAAGCTCGAGCGCTTCCACTACACGCCCGGCGCGTTCCTCTTCGGCGCAGAGAAGGGCGACGACACGCCGAGCGCCGACGACAAAGGCAAGGCCCGCACGGACGAGGCCGAGGGCGCAAAGCTCGCGCAGAAGCGCCTCGAAGCAAAGCGCGGCAGCGGCACAGCGATCTCGTTCTCGACGAACGTCATCGACCTCGCGCCCGGCGTGGTGACGAGCTTCCTCGATCACCCGCGCGCAGACCTCGCGTCCGACAAGAAGCTGCTCGTCGTCGCGTCGCACATGGCAGGCACGTCGACAGGCGAGTGGTCGCACCATTGCGAAGCAAAGAGCACGAAGTCCCCGCACCGCCCGAAGGCCGTGATGCAGCGGCCGAAGGTGAACGGCGTGGAGAGCGCGACCGTCGTCGGCCCCGCCGGCGAGGAGATCCACTGCGACGAGTTCGGCCGCGTGCGCGTGCACTTCCACTGGGATCGCGAGTCCAAGATGGACGACAACAGCTCCTGCTGGATCCCCGTGAGCCAGCCCTGGGGCGGCGCAGGCTACGGCGGGATGAACCTGCCGCGCATCGGCCAAGAAGTGCTCGTCGACTTCCTCGGCGGTGATCCCGACCGGCCCGTGATCGTAGGCCGCGTGTTCACGAACCTGCAAAAGGTGCCGTGGAAGCTGCCGGACAACAAGACGCAGAGCGGTCTGCGCTCGAACTCGACAGGCGGGAGCGGCGGCTACAACGAGATGATGTTCGAAGACGCGGTCGGCAAGGAGCTCGTCCGCTTCCAGGCCGAACGCGACTACAACAAGCTGGTCAAGCGCGACGAAAACACGACCGTCGGCAACGATCGGACGAAGGTCATCCAGCGCGACGAGAACGTGACGATCGGCAACGATCGGACAAAGACGGTGAAGGCAAACGAGACCGTCAACATCGGCAAGAACCTGATGAAGACGGTGCAAGCCAGCGAGCGCGAGGTGACTGGCGTGAACCGCAGCGTCGTGGTCGGCGTGAACCGCTCGACGCAAGTCGGCGGGATCGACTCGACGATGGTCGGCGGGACGCACTCGGTGCAAATCGCGCCCCCCGGCGAAGGTGGCGGCGGCGCAACGACCGCGCACGTGATGGAGCACGACAAGATCACGCTGGGCACCCCAGGCGGCGCAAGCATCACGCTCGAAGGCAACAAGGTGACGATCACCGCAACGACGATCGAAGTCGCAGGCTCCGGCGTCGTGAGCGTGACGTCCTCGGGCGGCGACGTGATCATCAAGGGCGGCCCGATGGTCAAGATCAACACCTGAGCAGCACGCGATCCAAACGAGAGGCGGCCCGGACGAACCCGTCCGCGGCCGCCTCGGCGTTCCATGCAGGAGCGTAGCGCCGGGGTTTCACCCCGGACCCCGACGAGGGGTTGTCCACCCCTCGACCCGGACCAGGGCCAGCCCTGGACCTCTGGGCATCGACTGCGCGAAGCGCAGTCGATGCGGGGAAATTGTTTGTACCTGTCCGCCCCCCTTTGCAGGGCCAGCGTTGGACCTCTGGTGCATCGACCGCGATGCGGTCGATGCAGAGGCGCAATTTAGAACTGGATGTTCTTGGGGACGGGCGGCGCTTTTTTCTGCTGCGTCGTTCGCACGGGCGTAGGCGTCGTCTTCGTCGTCGCAGTTGCAGTTGGGGTCGGCGGCGCTTGCGGCTCGGCCGTCGTCGTGGACGTGGCCGAGGGCGTCGGCATGGGCGCGGGCGCAGGCGGCAACGCGGGATGCGCCTCGGTCTGCGCAGCAGGCACGCCCGCAGGCGCAGCAGGCTCGGAGAGGAGCGCACGCACGACGAAGAACGAAGCGACGAGCACGAGCGCCGTGCCGACAGCGAACAGCACCTTCCGGTTCGATCCGCCGCGCAGGTGTTTCCGCTCCGCCGCATCGTTCGCATCACGCACGACGCCCGGAAGCACGAGGCCCGGCGCGGAAGGCGTGACGGGCAGCGCGACCGGCGGTGCGACCGGCGCCGCGGCAGCGTTCGCTGCTGCGCGCGCGGCGACCAAGCCCGAGACATCCATCGGCTGCACCGTGAGCAGGCGGCGCATCTTCGGCGCGAGCCACTCGCTCTGGAGAGACAACCCCGAGATGTCCTGCTGGATCCCGCGCTCGAGCGCCCAGCCCGCGAGCGCGACGCCCATGTCGCGCAGCGACTGCCAGCGCGCGCTCCGATCCTTGGCGAGGCCGCGCTCGATGATCGCCCAGAGCGCAGCGTCGCCCGTGCCGAACGCATGCGTGGGCATCGGCGTGTTCGCCACGATGGCCGCGATGAGCGCGTTGTAGTTCGGCGCATCGAACGGGCGGCGGCCGGTGAGCGTCTCGTAGAGCAGGACCGAGTAGGTCCAGACGTCGGTGCGATGATCGATGTCCGCCTCGCCGCGGGCCTGCTCAGGGGACATGTAGTCGGGGCTGCCGAGGACCTCACCGGCGATCGTGACATGCCGCTCGACGTCGTCGCGCAGCACGCGCGCGATGCCGAAGTCGAGCAACTTGGGCACGATCTTCCCCGACTCGTCCGTCGTGAGCATGACGTTGTCAGGCTTGAGATCCCGATGGACGATGCCCTTCAGGTGCGCCGCCGCGAGCGCCGCCGCGACGGGCAAGAGCGTCTGGAGCGCGACGCTCGGCGCGAGCCGTTTCTTCCGCGCGAGGATGGCGGAGAGCGACTCGCCCGTGAGCAGCTCCATCACGAGGTAGGGATCACCGACCTCGGTTTGTCCGAAGTCGAAGACGCGCACGATGCCGGGATGGCCGAGCTTCGCAGCGGCGCGCGCCTCCGTGAGCAGCCGCGCGGAGGCCTCCTCGGTGGCGCGATCGCGGCGGATGAGCTTGAGCGCGATGTCAGCGTCGAGGCTCAGGTTCCGCGCGACCCACACCGCGCCCATGCCACCCTGGCCGAGCACGCGCTGGAGCTGGTACTTGCCGCCGATGATGTCGCCAGGAGCGTACGCGACAGGGCTCGCCGCCGCGCCGTCGCCTTGCGGAGCTACGGCCGGCGAGGAGCGGCGCTGCGCTTCGAGCATGCTCGGCGTGACGGCGGCGAGGCCCGAGGACGAGCGGCGAAGCGGGTCGTGCCCCGGCGGGACGACCGCGGGCAAACCCGACGCCGAACGGCGCAGCGCCTCGGCGCCTTGCGGCGGCGCCCCGGGAAAACTCGGCGACGACGAGCGCCGAAGCTCCCCGTTCATGCCCGGCGGCGCCCCCATGCCCGGCGACGAGCTCCGCCCGGCCGAGACGGCTGCAGGCGGAGGAGGCGGCGGAGGCGCGATGAAGGGGAGCGGCGGGGCCGACGTGCGGCCCGGGTTTGGCAGAGGCGCAGGGGGCGCGGAGGCGGGAAGGGGAGCGGGAAAAGGAACGGTACCGGCAGCGGGAGCGGGAGCGGGAGCGGCAGCGGCAGCGGGAGCGGCAGCGGCAGCGGCTGCGGGCGCCGGGATGGGCGGCGCGTTGAATCCACCTGCGAGCGTCGCGCCGAGCTCGACCTCCCACTCGGCCTCAGGCGTCGGCGCAGGCGTCGGCGTAGGCTCGGCGGGCGCGGGCGCCCCGCTGCTCGGAGCGCGCGAAGGCGCTGCCGGAGCGGCGGTAGCTACCGCCGGGGAGCTGGGCCTGGGAGGTGCGGGCATGCGGCCGATCCACGAGCCGACGAACGAGCTCGCGAGGCAAGCGTACACCGGAACGCTGCGAATGGGCGAGACCTCGACGAACGGAGTGCACCACGAGCCCCGCGGCCGTGACCTCAGTCGGCCCGCTCGGCTTCGATCGCGTGGCGGAGTCGTTCGCCGAGGGACGGATCCGCGGACGTGCGCGCGAGCATCTCGCGCTCGATGCGGAGCATGGAGGCGCGCGGCAGGCCGAGCTCGGCGAGCGTGCGCTCGGCGTGCCCACGCTCGCCGGCGACGACCAGGCGCGCGTACTCGGCCGGGGTGATGGGTCCCCGCTCTTCTTCGAGGCGCGCGACGTACGCGGCGTCGAAGGCCTTGAGCAGGCGCGTCTTGCCGCGCTCGGACTCGGCGCGGATGGCGTCGGCCCAGTGGCGCTCGAGGTCCGTATAACGAGCGAGATCGAGCTCCTCGGCTTCCAGGATCTCGGCGCGCTCGTCACGGCGGCGCGCGATCGACGCGGTGATCTTCGCGCATCGCTCGATGGGGTAGTCGTCGAGCGGGAGCGCGGGCGCGGGCGGCGCTTTCGGGGCCTCCGCCGCGGGCGGATCCGGAGGCAACGGTTCGGGCGGCGGAGGGAGCGGCGGCGGGGCCACGCGCGCGGCCATCTCGGCCGTCGCCAGCGGGCCGATCATCGCGGGCGCGTCGACGGTCTCCGGGTCGTCCAGAGCGACCGGCGCAGGGACGGGCGCAGGCGGTGCGACGGGCGCGGGCGCGATGGGCGCGGGCGGCGCGAACGGCGGAGGCGCTCCCAGCGGCGCGATGCCGAGCCGCGGCACGATGGGCGGCGGCGTGGGAGTTTGCACCGGCGGAGGAGGCGCCGCGGGGGCCGTGGGGGGCAGAGGAACGCCAACCTCGTGGGCCGACCGAAGCCCTCCGCCCTGGGGCGGCGCGACAAACGGCAGATCGTGCCGCGACGGAGGCCGCACCCGCGCGGGCTCGGGGGGCACCTGCGGTGGCACCGGCGGCGGCGCGAGCGGCGACAGGAACGGCAGATCCCGCGCCTGGAAAGGCATGGGCGGGGGAGGTGGTGGCGGCGCGAAGGGCAGCAGCGCTGGGGCCCCCGGCGCAGGCGGCGGCGCTTGCGTCTTCGGCCGCGCGAACGGCAGCGGATCGGCGCCCGGCCCATCCAGACCGACGAACGTCACCTCCTCATCGAAGTCCGGAGCCATCGGGAACACGCCCGACTCGCGCGGCGGCGGCGCGGACGCCGTGCTCGCCATGAAGGGCATGATCGGGTGCGGCCCCGACGGCGCGTACCCCACGGTCGTGACCGATCCATCGGGATCGTCGGGCGCGATCGCGATCGCGTGCAGATCCGGGGACACGAGCGCCGCGCGTGCGCTCGCCCAGCCGGGGCCCGCCATCGTCACGACCACACGACCGGCCTCGGCCGGATGCACGAGCGCCGCGCGCCCGCGCCAGACCAGCGTGCAGATCCCACGCGTCGTGTCGAACCACAACGTGTCGGCCGTCAACGCGATCGCCTCGCGGCGACCCGACGCCCGCTCCATCACCACCTCGGGCCGGAGCCCCGGCAGGTTCGTCACGAGCCGCGCGTGCTCCGGGTGCAACCCTTCGAGCACGATCCGTTCGTCCGGGCGGATCTCCGGGATCTCTTGATCGGGCGGCGCGACGTTGAAGAAGAGCGGATCGAGCCCCTCGGGCAGCGGCGCCTCGTGCCAGTGCGCGAGGGAAAACCGCCCCGCGAAGGGGCCGAGGCGCGCCTCGCGGGCAGGCCACGTCGCCGCGATCGGCCCGTATCCGATGGGCTCCATGAGATCCGCAGGGCCCGTCACGTGCCGCCCCGGCGGCTGCACGTTCGGCAGCTTGATCGCGCCGAACGTATCCATCTGATCGAGCCGCATGCCCACCGGGTTCGTCGTCCCGGGCCCGCCCGCGGCGCGCTCGTAGCGCAGGCGAACCCGCGTCACGCGCGGGCCTTCGCGCAGCTCGCCCATCGGCGTCACGTGCCGATCGCCGAAGACCTCGATCGCCTTGTCGATCTCGCCCACGCAGAGGCGCGTGAGGATCGATCGCACGGGCACGTCGTTCGGCGCGAACGCGTGGCCGACGAGCACCACGTCGGCGCCGCGCTTGTGCGGCACGAGATCGCCGGGCGAGTACACGCTGCGCCGCGGATCGTCGTCCCAGAAGTTGTCCTCCTCGTTGACGTCCTCCTGCGACTCGTGCAGCACCGACGCGCCCGGGGTGAGCAGGTACGTCGCTTTGCAGACGACGAGCAGCGCGTGCCTGCGCTCCGCCGTGACGAAGGGACGCGCGGCGACGCGGAGCGGGCAATACGAGACGATGTCCATGTCGGGACGGGGCGCGCCTGTCTAGCCGCGGCTGTAGCGCGCGTAGGCGTTTGCCATCTTCGTGTGGTAGTTGTTCGACGCGTAGTCCTCGCCGTTGTAGCCGCGCGCGAACGAAGCCCAGTTCTTGCTGCGAATGTGGCGAACGAGGTTGTTGCCGCGGCAGAAGCCGAGGAACGAGCGCATGTGCTGCGCCTCCGACTCGTACATGTCGTAGACGAACTGCCGCACGCTCTTCCAGCCGACCAGCTCGTGGTTGAAGCCCATCACCTGGAACATGCCCCAGGAGGCGCTCTTCACCGCCGCGTCCGGATCGAGCGCGAACGCCTCGCGGATCACGACCCACTGATCCTTCTTGTAACTCGCGCGCCGGAGCGGGCTCTTGTACGGCGCCGAGAGGTGCGGGTGGCTGCGATCGTAGCGGCCTCCCGTCAGCCGCTTGAAGTGGTGGATCTCGAAGAGGATCTTCGGGCGCTTCTGATCATCGAAGCCAGTGCGCCCGCCGGACTCGACCTCGGCCACGGCGCGCACCGCCGCCGACTCGCACTGAAGCTCGCGCGCGGCGGCATCAAAATCACCGGCCGCGAGCCTGCGCGCAGGGCCCCGCACGGGCAGCTCCCACGGGCCCGTCGCGGGCGGCGTGCCGAGCGAGCTCCCGCCTTCCGCGGGCGCCTGCGGCTGTTGGGGTTGCGGCTGTTGGGGCTGCGGCTGCTGCGGCTGCTGCGGCTGCGGCGTCCCGCCTCCGTTCGATTTCCCCGGCAGGTTGAGCTTTTGGCCCGGCGAGATCTGGTTCGGGTTCCGGAGCTGCGGGTTCGCCCGCATCATCTCGTCGACCGTCGTGCCGTTCCGGCTCGCGATCGCGCCCAGCGTGTCGCCCGAGCGGACGGTGTACGTGCTCGGCGCCGCCGCGGGGGAGGGCAGGGCGCCGCCGCCCCCGCCGCCGCCGCCGGGGAGCGTGAGCTTCTGGCCCACCGAGATCGCGTTCGGATTCGAGACCTGCGGGTTTGCCGCCATGATCGCCTGCACCGTCGTGCCGTTGCGGCTGGCGATCGCACCGAGCGTATCCCCCGATTTGACGACGTAGCTCATCGCGAACCTGTTCGTCCGCCGAGGGAGCGCGCTCTCGCAGGAGAGGAAAGAAGCCTTCGCCCGGACGTAGAAAGACGGATATCACAGCCCCGCGCGCGAACCAACCGCTTCGCGCCCCGGCGCGCCCATCACGTCACTTCGGCTTGGCCTGGAAGTCGAGCGACACCATTGCGTCCTTCGACACCTTCTTGCCGAGCGTCGTGAGCTCGTCGGCGGTCTTCTGCAGGATCACGCCGAGGGCATTGCGCGGGCGCACGTCGTGCTCGTCGAGGTTCACGGCGACGGGCTTCGTCGACTTCACGCGGACCGCCGCCACCTTGTCGCCCTCCATCACGAACGTGACCTCGAGCTCCGCCTTCTTCGGCACCGTGCGCTCGTTCAGGCGGAGGTCCCCCGTCACGTCGAGCTTCATCGTGCGCTCGGCGCCCGTGAGCCCCGCGACGCTCTTCGGCCCCGCCGTCTCGATCTTCGAGAGCTTGAACTCGAGGGTGCGGCGCTTCTGCCGCTCCGCCTCGGCGACGTCCTTGCCGATCCCGAGCCAGTCGCGCGCGTGCTCGTTCTGCAGATCGCTCTTCGTCCGCTCGCCGAACTCCGCCTTCTCGTCGGCGCGCTTCTGCTGGTAGATCACGAGCTTGTCGAGGTCGATCTTCAAGAGCCCCGTCGAGCGCGTCACGTCCTCCGGATCGACGAAGAGCTCGCCGGAGGTCGAGCCGTCCGCCTCGCCGAAGATCTTCTCGATCGGCGCATCCATCGTGAAGCTCACCTTCGCGCCCTGCGCTTCGACCGCGTAGGGTTTGCCCGCCTCGGTCTTCGGCTTCGCGGGGGCGAGCGAGGAGGAGACGGGGGCGGCGTTCGGGTTGGGCTCGTCCTTGGAACACCCGGAGGCGGCGAGCGCCACGAGCGCGACGAAGGGCAGGCAGCGGTGCAGGGCAGGGTGGGCGCGGGACATCCGATCAGCGTACTACGCGGGAAGGTTCACGGGGGGTCCTTCATGCCCTTCTCGGGCAGCTCCTCGCGGAGCGCGACGCCGCCGAGGTTCTGGAGGATGGGGGCGTTCTCGCAGGCGAGGTAACGGGCGATGCCCGTCGTGCTCGTGTTGACGTGGTTGTGCCAGGTCCAGACCGGGATGTAGACGGCGTCGCCGGTCTTCCACTCGATCTTCTGGTCGTGGACCACCGAGTAGCCTTCGCCTTCGAGCACGTAGAGGATCGTCTCGTAGGTGTGGCGGTGCCGGTTCGAGGACTGCCCCGGGTCGAGGTGGCCGATCGTCATGCTGATGCACTTCGAGGGCAGATCGACGAAGAAGACCGGGTGCTTGCGCTCCTTGGAGTACGCGTCGCGTTGCCCGTCGCCCTCGACCTGACGGTGGATCAGCTTGTCCGGCATGACGACACGCGGGCGCGGCGGCGTCTTGTCGAAGTCGGCGGATTGATAGACCTTGTCCTTGGTGTCGGGCTTCGTCGTCATGGTGCCTCCGAGGCGAAAGGCGTGAGCGGCGCGATTGTCAGTCCCGCCGACGAAGAGCGCAAGCCGCATCGGGAAGAGGCGGCGGCGTGCTAGGCGCTTGACAGGCGAGCATGCGGCGGTGTCCGGGCTCGGCGTCGAGAAACCCGCCGCGCCCGCGCCGTGAATCGGGAATACCCGGGGCGTTCTTCGGTTCCACCGCGCCGGAGGGCACACATGCGCTGGAAAAAGGTCCTGTCGATCGTGGCGCTCGTCTGCGGCGTCCTCGTCTTCCTCGTGGCCCTCGCGTTCCTCACGCTCGATCGATGGCTCTACGCCGCCCTCGACCCCGGCCCGTTCGATCCGAGCGCCGCGCCGCCCGCGCCGAACTACGCCGAGCCCTCCGCCTGGGCCGCGCTCCCCACCCGCGAGGATGACGCGGACGTCTCCTTGCCGGAGCTCCCGCCCCTCTCGCCCGGCGCCGCCAAGGCCGACGTCTTTTTCGTCCACCCGACGACCTCCATGGCGAAGCGGTGGAACACGCCGATCGACGACCCCGCCGTCGTCCAGGCGACGGCCCGCGGCGCGACCCTCATCCAGGCGAGCGCCTTCAACGCGTGCTGCGCCGTGTACGCGCCGCGGTATCGCCAGGCGAGCGGCAAGGCCTTCGTACATCCGAGCCCGGACGGCGACCGCGCCGTGGATCTCGCATACACCGACGTCGCAGCCGCGTTCGACGCCTTCCTCGAACGGCGCGGCGAGGGCCGCCCCTTCCTCCTCGCGTCCCACAGCCAGGGCACGGTGCTCGCCGCGCGCCTGCTCCGCGAAAAGATCTGGGGCAAACCCGCCGGAAAACACCTCGTCGCGGCGTACCTGGTCGGCGGCCCGATCCACCCCGCGACGATCGGCGAAGACATCCCGATCTGCGCGTCCGAGGATCAATGGGGGTGTGTCGTCGGCTGGAACGCGCGCGGCCCTCGCTACGAGCGCAACGAATACGAGTTCAAGGACGCCCCCGCGACCGGCGCGCGCATCTGCGTCAATCCGCTCACCTGGAAGAACGACGGGGCGGCGGCGCCGGCGTCGCAAAACCAGGGCGCGCTCTTCTTCGACACGGAGTCCCCCGCGGTCCTCCCAGCGTTCGCCGACGCAGCCTGCCAGCCAGACGGGAACCTCTGGATCACGCAGATGGGGAGCCTGCCAGCCCGCGGACCCGCGAGCGGGATCCTCCTCTGGACCATGGGCCCCGACAACTACCACCCCATCGAGTACCAGCTCTTCTACGTGAACCTGCGCAAGAACGCCGTCCGACGCGTCGAGGCATTCCAGGCGGCCCACGCCTCGCCTTGAGGCGACCTGGGGTGCCGCACCGGGGCGCTGCGCCGGGGCGCTGCCCCGGACCCCGCGGGGGGCTGTCCGCCCCCTCGACCCCGGACCAGGCACGGCCTGGACCGAAGTGGAAGAACTGCGCGATGCGCAGTTCTTCCAACGGGCCGGTGGCAAGACCACAGACGAGGGTCTCGAGCCGGCGACGGGCACGCTGCCGGTTGAACCTGCGGCGCTGTGGCTGTGGTGGGCAGGGTCGTCGCCGGTCTTGCCACCGGCTGTTCGATGAACTGCGCGGAGCGCAGTTCATCGACCCCGGTCCAGGCCGTGCCTGGTCCGGGTCCAGGGGCGGACAGCCCCTGGTGGGGCCTGGGGCAACGCCCCAGCGCGGCGCCTTTACGGGATCCTCCACCCGCTCGCCGTCACCTCGCCGCCCCCCTCCTTCACGGCGAGGTCCACCAGATCGGCCATCCGCCGCGCGATCTCCGTGAACGTATCCTCCGCGTCGGGATCGTCGGGCAGGCGGTCGGGCAGGGTGGGGCGGGTGCGGTGGATATGGTACCGGTCGGACCACCGTTCGCCTGGGAACGCGGCGTGGAGCTCGGACAGGCCTCCGAGCAGCGCGACGAGACTGCCCATCGTCGCCGTGCCGTTGTCGGAGTCCCAGCCGGACAACGTGCCGATTTGCACCGTGCGCGCGAAGTCTCCTTCGCCGAACAGGAGGGCCAAAAGCCCCGTGCCCAGGTTGATCGCGGACTCCGTGAAGCCTCGATACACGAAGCCGCGCACCAGGGCCTCTTCCTGGTACCGCCGCGCGAGGGCGTCGCGCGTGCTCTCCCAGTTGTTCTCGTCGTTCGACGCGAGGTAGGCGGAGAGCACGAAATCGATGACGTCGACGGCCTTCGAGGTGTCCGGCAGGAACGCCTTGGCTTCGCGGACGATCCGCACGATCTCCTCGCGCCGTGGTTTGTTCGGATCGACCGTGGCGGCGAGGGAGAACAAGAGCACGTGGAACTCGGCCGCGTGCGCCGCGTGGCCGCGGGCGGTGGTGCGGATCGGGAGATGCGCGATTTCGAGGGCCCGCGCGGGCATCCCGGGCGCGAGGGCGCCGAAGATCTCCGTCGTGAGCTGCGCGTCGATCTGCAAGGCGTCGGGGTTACGCGCGGGGTGGCTGGTCTCGGGGGGCAGGATCCCGCGCTCCATGAGGTCCCGCGCCCTCCGGTTCGACACCCAGATGAAATCGTTCACGTGGGCCCGCCACCCGTCGCGGATCTGCGCCGGCCGGAGGTGGAGCGTCTGCGCCTCGGTCAAGAGGTGCAGATAGACGTATTCGATGTCGGTGTCGTCGTCCGCCTGCCAGGGATCCTGGAACACGAAATCGATCGGCGCCCCGTCGCGGCCGAGGGGTTTTCCCCAATCGTCGTCCGTGAAGAACGGGCGCGTGATGCGGACGCCTTCGGTCCGGAGCCCCGTCCAGTTCGCGAGGCAGCCGCCGAGCCACATCGCCCGGAGGCGCTCGGTGTACGCGGCGCGATCGAGGTGGATCGACCTCGCGGCGGGCGCGGCCAGGGATTCCCGGGGCTCCGTGGGTTCGGCCCGCGCGTGGCCTTGCTCGCGGCTGCCGTAGCTCGCGAGGCCGGCGATCACCGACAGAACGAGGAGGGCCCCGGCCCGACGTGTGCGCATCCCATGCACCCCGCCCGCGCATTGCAAGCGAGGGACCTCGGCGAGAAGCATGTACGCTGAGACGATGCACCAAGGTTTTTCTCCTCTCGCAGCCGTCCCGTTTCTCCTTCTGTTCCTCCCAGGCTGTAGCGGGTGGCTCCGGGCCGAGGGCGGGTTCACCACCTCGACGACCCTCGCGCAGGGCCGACAAGGCGGGTCGTTGGGCCTCGAAGCCGCCCTCGGTGATCGGGACCTCCCCCTGGCCTTCGACGTCGCGATTCGCGGCAAGGTCACGGAGGGCGCGGGGGACGGCACGCTTTTCCTCGGCGCTCTGCACCTCCACAACCCCGACCCCGTCGGTTTTTATCTCCTCGGCGGCACGAACTTCTTGCAGCTCGGCAGCGCGGATGGGGCTTTTTCGTTCGGCATGTTCTCCCCTGTCGCCGAGGTCGGGATGGTCGTCGGGTTCGCGGCCAAAAGGAAGAACGGCATTCCCGTGAGCGCGCCGGGCATGCTCACCCTCGGGACGCGGATCGAATACGACCTGCGCTTCACCTCGCAGCCCCACGAGGGGTTCTGGACGGTGAACCTCGGCTATGCCGTCGGCGCGGCGCCGCGATGAGGCGCTTTCAGGGGGCGCGACGTCGCTTCAACGTCATGCGGTGGTCCTTGGTGCCGACGACGAGGAAGTCGTCACAACCTTCGGTGTACGTGGTGAACGACGTCGTCCACACCTCCGGCTGGTGCGTGCTCTTGCAGACGGAGTAGGTCGACGTGAGCGTGGTGCCGTTCGTCACGTAGGTCCCTTGCCCCCACCCTTGCAGGTCGGCGCCGTCGAGCGCGGGGATGTCGTAGTCCTTGAAGTTCAACGACGTGAGGCCCGCGTCGTCGAACACGAGGACACGCTGCGTCTTCGAAGGGGCCTCGGCATAAGAGACCTCCGCTTTCACCTGCTCGTACTGGCCCGGCAGGATCACGCCGCCCGTATACGTGGCGTTCCCGCCGAACACGAGGAACGGGATCGCCTCGGCCTCGGGGGCCAGGGGCAACGCGCCGCACTCCGGGTTGGCGATCGAATAGATCATCGGATCGAGCGCCGGCGCGCACGAGCCGCCCCCGCCGCCCGTGCCGCCCCCGCCCATGCCGCCCATGCCGCCGCCGCCCATGCCGCCCATCCCCCCGGGGCCCGCGCCGCCGCTCCCCGTGCTGCTCTGCGAGCCTCCCCCGGCGCCGCCGCCGCCCGCCCCGCCCGTGTTTTCGTA
>NZ_JARZHI010000028.1:0-134973 GCF_029946465.1 Polyangium sorediatum | reverse complement strand
GCCGGCCCCGCCCATGCCGCCGGCCCCGCCCATGCCGCCGTCGCCGCCGGTGCCGCCGGTGCCGCCGGCCCCGCCCATTCCGCCGGTGCCCCCGGTGCCGCCCGCGGCGCCGCTGCCGCCGGCGCCGGAGCCCGTCGTGTTCGAGCCTCCGTCGCTGCAAGCGGCGAGGAGGAGGGTGGTGGTGATCAAACCCAAAGAAAGCGCGCGTTTCAGCATGGACAGGATTCTAGCGGCGACGACGCGCGGCGAGAAGGGTGAATCCTTTTGCTACCGGAGCACACGACGAAAACACACCCGGATCGGGAGCAGATGGGATGGCGACGAGACGTGATGAGTGAAGGACACGGTTGCCCGCCGCGCGAAGCATGCCGCGCGCCGCGCCCAAGCGTCGAAATATCGATGTCGCCAGCTCGATTTTGATGTAGGCTGACATTCCTTCATGAAGGGAGGCTCTCGTGTTCATGCTCGCTCGCAAAGAACAAACTCCCGAAACGCTTCCGCTGATCCCGAAGCCCATACGGCATCGATCCTCGCTTTTGGAGCCCAACGAGCCTCTTGCTCCGCTGCCGGTCGCTGCGTGGCGACGCTCTCTCCTCGAAATACCCCTGTCCCCATCAAGCGCTCCGAGCCGCGCGGAGGGCGCGGAATCGTCGACAGGCGCGCGCATCCCCATCACGGCGCCGCCGATCCAACGCAAGCCTGGCATCAGCACGCCGGGCGACGCGTACGAGCGCGAGGCGGACCATGTGGCCGATGAGGTGATGCGCATGGCTGAACCGGCGGCCATCGGCGCTGCGCCGCAAAGGGTGCAGCGCAAATGTGCGTCGTGCGAAGAGGAGGAGAAGGCGACGATCCAGGCCAAGCATGAGCCTTCGGCGACCACCGAAGGCTCGCTGGACGTCGGAGCTGCTCTGCGGGGCGCGGGACGGGGGGGCGCGCCGCTTCCCCGCGACGTCCGTTCCTTCTTCGAGCCGCGCTTCGGGTACGATTTCGGCCGGGTTCGAATTCATACCGACAGCCAAGCCGCGAGCGCCGCGCGCGCGGTAAAGGCACGGGCATATACCGTCGGGCGCAATATCGTGTTCGGAGAGGGCGAGTATGCACCGGCAACGGCCGATGGGAAGCGGCTCATGGCCCACGAGCTCACGCACGTGGTGCAGCAGCGCGGCCTCGGCGAACACCAGATTCAGCGACAGACGACACCCGCACCGAACAACAATGATCTTTGCAAGGACTTGCTCAGGAAGATCTGGGAGGTGATCACGGCGCTGAAGGCGCTGTGGCAGGGGATCGTCGATGACGAGTACAACCTCCAGTTCAACAACTGGTCCAAGAGCAACCCGTTGATCATCGATGGACACAACATCGGATCGGTCGAGGGGCATCAGGAGAAATTCAGGAACCTCCAGCGCCGGCTCAAGAACCTGCTCGACGCATGGAAAGACGATGATTGCAACGACACGCCTTTCCGCGTGCCGAAGGAGGCCTGGGAATGGGTGAAAGAGCCGATCCCCGATCCGGCGCCGAAGCCGGCGCCGAAGCCGAAGCCGTGGACGGCGCCGGGAAGCGCGAAGCTCGGCGCAGCAGCGGCGGGCGGGCTGATCGGTGCAGGAGTCGGGGCGGTCCTCGGCGCTGGTGCGGGTGCCATTTTGGGAGGTAGCGGCGGCACGCTGGTAGCCCCAGGGTTCGGTACAGTCGGCGGAGGCGCGGCGGGCGGAGTCGCCGGGGCGAAGGCGGGCGCCTGGGCAGGCGCAGCGGTGGGGACGACCCTGGGAGCCGTGATTGGCTGGTTGATCAGCGAATAGGAGCGTTCACATGTCGGACGAGTGGGAGCAACGGGAGACGACACTCCCGGTCACGGCGCGAAACCTCATCGATTGGGAGCAAGCGCTGTCGGTGCTCGGCATGGAGCGCTGGTGGCCTTTTTTCGAGGCCATGGGTCTGCCGCCGGCGTTGACCCTCGCGCCGGAGCCGACGGCGCGCCTTTCGCGGCGTTACGTCGAGGAGCGGGCCGCGGCCGAGAAAGGCTCCGGGGCGCCGCCCAGCGAGCGCCGGCTCTTCGAAGAGCGGGAACGATTGGAGCGGTATTTCCAGGACGTCGGGGCAGAGCTCGACACGGCGAGCGCGGCGGCGCTGCGCGTCTGGTGTGTCCTCCACGTCGTGGACGAGCATGCCTCGAATGCGCTCACCACCTGGGATCACCTGTTCGGTCGGCTTTGCGGGACCACCACCAACGAGGGCCTCACCGTGCCGCCGGACCTTCCCGCCGCGCTGCTCGAACGAATCTGCGCCCTCGTGCAGGCAGGCGTCGATCCCAAAGCGGGCCGGGAGCTACGCCGGCGCGTGCAGGCCGCAGCCGAGCCGAGCGCGACGGCGTGGGAGGCTTGGCTCGAAGCAAGAGCGGCGTACGGCGCCGGAGACGGGGAGAGGATCGGGGTCGTCGATGCGTCAGCCGACCTCGTGAAGGTCATCCTCTCTCAGGCGGCGACGCGTCGGGTCTTGCAGGGATGGGAGCGCAACCTCGCTCCGGCCGAGCAGGAAGCACTGATGAGCTGGGCGCGGCGCCAAGCCGAGCGTATCGGGCTTCCCGATCCCGCGTGGCCCTGAGCGCTGTCTCGCATCCTCACGGAAGCACGCACCGAAAACACGCCCGGATCGGCAGCAGATCGGACGGCGACGAGGCGCGGTGGGTGACGCGGAAAAACCCTTCGAGCAAGCGGCCGAATTCGCCGGGGGTCCACGTATGCAGGTGGTACCGGTCGCCGCCCCATTCGATGCGATCGCGTAGCGCCCAGCCGACGGGCGTGCGCCGGACGAAGCCCTTCAAGCCGAGGATGAGCGGGTCGTTCGGGATCGTGATCACCGCCGCGCCCTCGGGCCGCAAGAGGCGCGCGATCGCCCCGAGGATCGCCCGCGGGTCGACACAATGCTCGAGGACCTCGGTGCAGATGATGCGGTCGAAAGAGCGCGGCGGCAGGTCCATCTTGTCGACCTCGCCCTTCAAGAATCGCGCGTCGTAGCCGGCGAGGTTTTTCCGGGCCGTGTCGAGGAAGACGTCGGAGACGTCGATCGCCGTGATACGAGCGCGCGGGAACATGCGCAGGACGTGGCCGCCGCCGGAGCCGATCTCGGCGAGGTCGAGGCCGTCCGCGGGGCCCACGAAGCGGCGGATGATGGAGAGGCGGCCCTTTTCGATCAGGCGGATCGGCAGGATCGAGCGCTCGTAATAGGCGTCGATCGGGTGCTCGCGGGCGAGTTTGTCGTTCAGCGCCTCGACGTCGAGGCCCTCGGGCGTGTGCTCGTGCGGACGCGCCATCCCTAGATGTCTCCCAGCATGACCTGCGTGAGAATATAATTGGCCACGAGGATCGCCACGCAGCTCTCCACGACGGCGCGCGTGGTCGCCATGCCCACGCCGCGCGCGCCGCCCGAGGCGAAAAAGCCGTGTCGGCAGGCGATCGAGGCGATCAAAAAGCCGAAAATCGCGCCCTTCACGAGGCCCATGAAGAGGTCACGCGGGCGGGCGAAGTCGTGGACGCTGCGCAGGAAAAAACCCCAATCGCCGCCGAGCCACGCGACGGCCACGATGTAGCAGCCGATCATGCCGATGGTCGAATAGAGCATGCACATGAGCGGGCCCATCGTGACGCCCGCGAGCAGGCGCGGCGAAAGGAGATACTGGACCGGGCTCACGCCCATCGTGGTAATCGCGTCGATCTGCTCGGTGACGCGCATGTTCCCGAGTTCGGCCGCCATGGCGCTGCCCGCCCGCGCGGTGATCATGAGCGCCGAGAAGACGGGCGAGACCTCCCGCATGAGCGAGACGGCCACGATCCCGCCCACGTTCGCCTCGGCGCTGAACTGCTTGAGCGCGGCGACCGACTGGAGCGCGACGACCATGCCGCTGAAGAGGCCCGTCAGGCCGACGAGGAAGATCGACTGGACGCCGATGTAATCCATCGCGGCGAGCATCTGGCTCGCCCGAAACGGTGGGCGGAAGAGCCAGGCGACGGTCTGGAGCGTGAGGCTCACCGTGGTCCCGATGTTCTCGAAGAAGCCGAGCACGGGATCGAGGATCCGCTGCAAGAGCTTCGGTTCGGAGTCGTCCACGCGAGGACCTCTTTATCACGGCCGTCCGGCGCCCGTCAGGCCGACGTGCCGAGCCCCCCGAGAGCCGCCGCGAGGAGCGCCGCCGACCGACCCCCCTCCGCCTCGATCCGCGCCCGCCGCGCTCCGTCCGCCGCGACCTCGAACGTGATCAAAAGCGCATCCCCGCCAAGCGCCGCAGCATACGGCGCGCCCCACTCGACGACGAGGACCGCGCCCTCGCCGCGCCGATCCCGGAGGCCAAGCTGCACGAGCTCCTCCTCGTCGCCGATGCGGTAGAGGTCCGCGTGCGCGATCGGGAGGCTGCCCGCGTGCTCGTGGACGAGGGTGAAGGTGGGGCTCGTGATGGGCTCGGCCGAGGGGACGCCGAGGGCGCGGCAGAGGGCGCGGGTGAAGAAGGTTTTGCCCGCGCCGAGGTCCCCCGAGAGGATCAGGAGGTCGCCCGGGCGAAGCGCGGCGGCGACGGCCCGCGCGAGGCGAATCGTGGCGCGTCGCGTGGGGAGCGGGACGATCGTGGCCAAGGCGCCTCGCTTCAGAACCGGTACGTCATGCCGAGGGTGGCGCCCATGAGGACGAGGGTGCCGTCCTCGGTGGGGACGAAGCGAAGGTTGCCGAGCTGGGCGTCGATGCGGAGCGCGGGCGAGAGGCCGACGACGAGGTCGAGGGCGCCGCCGATGGAAAAATGCCCGGTGCTGCGGCCCTCGTAAATGACGCCGTTCGGCGCGGTGAGGGTGCTGCCAAGGCGGACGAAGGGGCCGAGGAAGAGCTCCGGGCCGACGTGGAAGGAAAAACCTTCCTTGCGGCCGTCGGGCGCGGTGTTGACGGTGGGCGAGAAGAGCCATCGGCCGCCGAGGTCGATCCACAAGGCGGGGGGTCCGGCGAGGTTGCCCGCGAGGCCGGCGAAGAGCTCGAGCCCGGATTCGCCGATCGCGTAGCCGCCGCGCAGCGCTCCGACGAACGCCCCGGCGCCACCCGTGGCGCGGCTCCCGGAGGAGGCGGCCGCAGAGAAGCCGATGAGCGCGCTCAGAAAGACGGGTTTGCCCGCGGCGTAGGGAGGCCAAACGGTTTGTCGGGAGCCGCCGAGGTACTTCATCGAGACCTCGTTCTTGGACGCCGGCTGCGGGGGCGGCGGAGGCGGCGGCGGCATGAATTGCCCCATGTTCCAGGGGGTTTGCGGCGTCCCGAACGGCGGAAGCTGCGGCTGCTGCGGCGGCGGGGGCGGCGGCGGCGGGATGGGCGGCGGAGGCGGCGGCGGCGGAAGGGGTTGCTCCCAGGGGAGGGCAGAGGCGCCGACGCCTTCGGGGCGCATCAGGACGGCGAGCATCTCCTGGATCTGGACGGCTTGTTTCTGCGGGTCGACGTCGCGCGCGACGGATTCGACGCGGCCGAGGGTGGCGAGGTAGGCCGCGATCTCGACGCGGGTCGTGGTGGCTGCGGGTTCGACGCGGGCCGAGAGGATCCAGTTCGCCCGGAGGCTATTGGCGACGGTGGCGTACTCCTCGGGTGTATCGGCGGTGCCGTCGGCGATGCGAACGAGCGCGGCCTGGGTCTCGACCTCGGATGCGATGGAATGGCTCAGCGATGCCGCCCCCCGCATGATGTCCTGATCGAACCCGAGGCGCGCCGCCGGAGCCGCGCTGCCCTGCGAGGGCAGGACGACGACACGATCGGCGAGCGCAGGCGCCGCCGAAAGGAGGAGCAAGGGGACAAGGAAAAAGGCGGGGGCGCGGAGACGCATGCCAGGGATGGATGTACCGCGATTGGGGCGGGGGGGCGAGGACGAAGGTGCGGGGGGCGGAAGGCGACGACGCGGAACGCGCGAATGCGATTGACGAGGAAGGAGAAGCCTCGTGATTGCGGCGCGGCAAGAATCCCGCTCACCGCACCTCGCGCACCCCAATCGTCCGCGCGAGCTTGCGCGCCCCGCCAAACCCTTTTGCCTCGGTCGTCCACAAATCCCGCTCCGCCGCCGCGAGCGCGGCCGCCGCCTGCTCCCGCCGGCGCTTCACTTCCTTCGGGTCCCGTGTCCCCTGCGTGGGCAACCCCTCCACGCCGACCCACGCGAGCACCGCCGCGTCGCGCCCGAGCCCCGCCCACAGGCTCGGCGGATCCGGATGCGCACCCATCCAGGCCGCGAGCGACTCCCGCCC
Organism: Polyangium sorediatum; assembly: GCF_029946465.1. NCBI lineage: Bacteria > Pseudomonadati > Myxococcota > Polyangiales > Polyangiaceae > Polyangium > Polyangium sorediatum. The sequence continues at coordinate 128,716 of NZ_JARZHI010000028.1, read as the reverse complement.
CGGCGCCCGCGGATCGATCGGGTACGCCCCCGCCGTCGCCGCGAACGTGCCCTTCGGCAAGCTCACCCCGCCGAGGTCGAGGCCCACCGCGGCCTTCACGCTCGACCCGGAGACCGAAAGCAGCACGTCGGACACGCAGCTCCCGTAGACCACGACGCCGCCGATGCCGCGCCATGAGGGCGGCAGGCGCGTGCACTCGAACGCCTCCTCCCGCGCCATGTCCACGCTGCCCTTGTCGCCGATCCACACGACCTGCCCCTTCGACGGCAGCGCTCCCACGAGCGCCTTGCGCACGCGCTCCGGCTCCTCGCCGACCACGAACACGAACGCCGAGTCGGCCACGTCCGGCGCAGGCGGATGCAAGAGCACCACCGGGATCGACTCGCGCTCGGCGAACTTCGCCGCGATCGTGGCCTCCTCCCGATCGACGCCCGCGATCACGATCGCCGCGCCGTCGGCGCCGAGCCCTTCGAGCGCGTCCTCGATGCCCGTGTCGCGCCCGAGGTCGTCACGCGTCACGAGCCGCGCCGCAGAACCCGGCAGCCCGAGGCCGAACATCACGCCGCTGACGACCTGCGTGCCGCGCCGCCGCGCTTCGAGGCTGCGCGTGGGCAACACCAGGCCGAGCGTCGGCGCCTCGACCCGCGCGCCGCCCGCACCCGCCGCGAGCTCGGCGATCTCGTCGGCGCTCGTCCCGAGCAGAGGCATCGCCGCGACGAGCAGCCGCCGCGCGAGTTGTTGATCCCGCGCCGAGATCGCCGCATCCGAGAGCCGCTCGATGAGCGTCTTCTGCACCTCGAGCTCCTCGTGCAGCGGCTCCGGGTGCTGCTTGCGCCGCGCTTCGAGGATCGGCGCGAGCGACGCCGGCGGGATGCTCGCGAGCAGCTCCGCGAGCTTCGAGCGCACCTCGGCGCGCTCTTCGATCGACGCCTCGTGCAGCCACACGAGCATCAGCTCGATCGCCTGACCGTGGTGCTTGGCGCCGATCGCGCTCGCGGTCGCTTCTTCGTTCAGGAACGTCCGGGCGTGCGGGTCGATGAGCTTGCCGAGCAGCGGCAAGAGCTTGCCCAGCGCCGCCTCGGCCTTGCCGGAGCGGCGGAGCGCGGCGCCCTGGATCATGCGGGCGAGCTCCGCGGTCGTGCCGACGGATTTCGTCTGCGTCTCGGCGCGGGACGAGAGCTCGGTGGCGCGGCTGAGATCGCCGCGTTCGAGCGCGATCCAGGCGAGCATGACGTCGGCCACGGGGCCGAGCGCGTCCTTGGGGAAGCGCTGCTGGAAGGCGAGCAGCCGGTCTTCCAGGGCCTGGCGTTCGGCGCGGCTCGACTGCGCGAACGAGGCCTCGATGCCCCGCAGCTCCGTCTGCGCCTCGATCGACGACGAGAGCGGGACCGTCGGCGCGATGGCGTCGTTCCGCGATCCACCACACGCCCCCGCGCACGCGACGGCCAGGCCGAACCCTGCGAGCGCCCAGGGCCAGCGGCCGAGCGAGTTACCTAAAGATCGCGGCACCTTGACGTCCTGGCTAGAGTCCCATACATCGCCGGTCGCCCGCAAGACGACGAGGAGCATTCGTGTCCGAAGCAGCGCTCGCCGATCAATCACTCTTCGCGCAGAACCGCCGCGCGTTTCTCCTGCGCAAGCTGCACTCGCTGACGGGCGTCGCGCCCGTCGGCGCGTTCATGGTGTTTCACCTGTGGACGAACGCCAAGGCGCTCCAGGGACAGGAGCCCTTCGACAAGGCGGTCGCAGAGATCACGCACACGCCGTACCTCGCGGTGCTGGAGTGGGGGCTGATCCTCTTGCCCCTGCTTTTCCACGCGGGGTACGGGGTCAAGCTCGCGCTCGACGCGAAGTACAACGTCTCGAAGTACAAGACCACGCGCAACTGGGCCTTCACGCTCCAGCGCGTCACGGGCCTCTTGGCCTTCGCGTTCATCGCGTTCCACCTCTACGAGTACTGGGGCAAGAAGCTCGCGGGCAAACTCGCGCCCGAGCAGTTCTATCCCGCGCTCTGCCAGAACATGTCGGCGACGGTGAAGGGCATCCCGGTCGTGGGTCTGCTCTACGTGCTCGGCATCGCGGCGAGCGTCTTCCACTTCGCGAACGGCCTCTGGGGCTTCTGCTTCTCGTGGGGCGTGACGGTGTCGCGCCGCTCGCAGCAGATGGCCGCGGCCGTCTTCGGGGTGCTCGGCGTCGCGATCTTCCTGCTCGGCGCGAACACGGCGATCTACTTCGCCACCGGGTCGAGCGTGCAGGACATGATCTTCGGCAAGAAGGGGGGCTCGGACGCGCGCACGTGCGTCGACATCCTCCAGCAAACGCAGAAGCCCGCCTCCGTCGGGCCGGTCATCGAGTGAGGTTCTGAGGCATGGCTGCGAAAAGCACGATCCGGAGCGAGGGGGGCAAGGTCCGAAGGGTGATCGTCGTCGGCGGAGGCCTCGCGGGCCTCATGACGGTGATCAAGCTCTGCGAGGCGAAGGTCCCGGTGGACCTGATCTCGCTCGTCCCGGTGAAACGCTCGCACTCGGTGTGCGCGCAAGGCGGGATCAACGCCTCCGTCAACACGAAGGGCGAGGGCGACAGCCCGCAGATCCACCTCGAAGAGACGGCCTACGGCGGCGACTTCCTGGCGAACCAGCCGCCCGTCAAGGGCATGGCCGAGGCAGCGCCGGGCATCGTGTTCATGCTCGACCGCATGGGCGTGCCCTTCAACCGCACGCCCGAGGGCCTGCTCGACTTCCGTCGCTTCGGCGGCACGCTCTTCCACCGCACGGCGTTCGCGGGCGCGACGACGGGGCAGCAGCTCCTCTACGCCCTCGACGAGCAGGTGCGCCGCTACGAGATCGCCGACGTCGTCGACGAGCACGGCGTGTCGATCCCGGGCGAGAAGATGGTCCGCAAGTTCGAGTTCTGGGACTTCCTGCAAGCGGTGCTCGACGACAACGGCACGTGCGTCGGCTGCATCGCGCAGGACCTCAAGACGATGCAGATCAAGTACTTCCAGGGCGACGCCGTCGTGCTCGCCACGGGGGGCAACGGCATCGTCTTCGGCCGCTCGACGATGAGCGTGATCTGCACGGGGACGGCCGCCTCGACGGTCTACCAGCAGGGCGCAGTCTACGCGAACGGCGAGTTCATCCAGGTGCACCCGACGGCGATCCCGGGCGCGGACAAACTCCGCCTCATCTCGGAGAGCGCGCGCGGCGAAGGCGGCCGCGTGTGGGTGCCGAAGGACGCGAAGGATCAGCGCAATCCCAAGGAGATCCCCGAGAAGGAGCGCGACTACGTCCTGGAGCGCATGTACCCGGGCTACGGCAACCTCGTGCCCCGCGACATCGCGTCCCGCGCGATCTTCAAGACGTGCTTCCACGAGAAGCGCGGCGTCTTCAACCCGAAGACCGGGCGCAACGAGAACGAGGTCTACCTCGACCTCACGCACAAGGACGAGAAGTTCCTCCGCTCGAAGCTCGCCGGCATCCTCGAGATCTACGAGAAGTTCGCGGGGACCGACCCGTACCACAACCCGATGAAGGTCTTCCCCGCCGTGCACTACTCGATGGGCGGCCTCTGGGTCGACTTCGAGAAGGACGCGCGTGGATCGCTGAAGGCGGGCTCGCCGCGCAACCACGCGACGAGCATCCCCGGGCTCTACGCGGTGGGCGAGGTCGAGTACCAGTACCACGGCGCGAACCGGCTCGGCGCGAACTCGCTGCTCTCGTGCATCTACGGCGGCATGGTCACGGGCCCCTCGGTCGCGAGCTACCAGAAGAGCCTCGCGAAGAGCGCGTTCGACCTGCCGAAGTCGACCTTCGAGAAGGCCGAGAAGCGCTGCCAGGACGACTACGAGCGCATCCTCAAGCAGAACCAGGACGCGAAGGACGCCGAGAACCCCTACAAGCTGCACCAGGAGCTCGGCGACATGATGCTGCGCGACGTGACGATCGAGCGCGACAACGCGACGCTGGAGCAGGTGCTCGGGAAGATCTCGGAGTTCGACGAGCGGGTGAAGAAGGTCGCCAGCCCCGACGGCTCGCAGCGCGCGAACCAGGGCGCGCAGTTCGTGCGGCACCTCGAGAACATGCTGGTGCTCGCCCGCGTCATCGCGCAGGGCGCGAAGAACCGCGACGAGTCGCGCGGCGCGCACTACAAGCCCGCGTTCCCGAAGCGGAACGACCCGGACTGGATGCGCACGACGCTCGCGAAGCACGAGCAGAAGGGCGCCGTGAAGTACCTGCGGGAGTTCGACTACACGTGCGCCGGGCAGTCGGTCCACGTGACGGACGCCGTCGACGCGAGCCTCGTCGCCCCGCGCGAGCGCAAGTACGAGCAGGCGGGCGCCGCGAGCGCCGCTGCGACCGGGAAGATCCAGCAACCCGCTGCCTCGGAGCAGCAGAAGAGCGTTTGACCATGGCGAACGACACGACGAAGGGCACCGGGCGTCTCGTGCATCTGCGCGTCAAGCGCCAGGACAGCCCCGATCTTCCGGAGACGCGGCGGTGGGAGGAGTTCAAGGTCCCCTACCTGCCGCAGATGAACATCATCAGCGCGCTGCAGCAGGTGCAGAAGGAGCCGCGCACGGTCGACGGGAAAGACGTCGCGCCGGTCGTGTGGGAGTCGTCGTGCCTCGAAGAGGTCTGCGGCGCCTGCACGATGGTGATCAACGGGCGCGTGCGTCAGGCCTGCTCGGCGCTCGTGGACCAGATCGCGCCGAACGGCGAGGTGATCCAGGTCGAGCCGATGACGAAGTTCCCGCTCGTGCGGGACCTCATCGTCGACCGCGAGCGCATGTTCCAGGACATGAAGAAGGTCAAGGCGTGGATCGACATCGACGGGACGCACGAGCTCGGCCCGGGTCCACGCGAAAGCCCCGAGGCGCAGCAGGAGCGCTATCCGCTGTCGCGCTGCATGACGTGCGGGTGCTGCGTCGAGGCGTGCCCGCAGTACAACGATTCGACGCAGTTCGTCGGGCCGTTCGCGCTGAACCTCGTGCGGCTCTTCAACATGCACCCGTCGGGCGCGCTGCATAAGAACGCGCGGCTGGAGACGGTCATGGGCGAGGGCGGCGTGCAGGACTGCGGGAAGTCGCAGAACTGCGTGGAAGTTTGTCCGAAGGAGATCCCGCTCGTCGATTCGATCGCGCAGGTGTCGCGGGATGCGACGAAGCGGCTGCTGTTCGGCTGGTTGCTCAAGTAGCTGAGCGACGCCCTCCCCCCACCCCCTCTCCTTCGCGGGAGAGGGGGCTCAGAGGGTCAGCGGTAGGGCAAACCGAAGCCCATGCCGGGCATGTAGCCGCCGGGGCCATATCCCAGGCCGTTCGGCATGAGCGTGTTCGTGTTGCGCGTCTGGGCGACGATGCGCGGCGTGAGCAGATGGCTGACGAGCGTGCACGTCTGGTGCTGCAGGTAGGTCTGGTTGCAGCCGATCCAGACGCCGAGCGAGCTGCGTCCGCCGTCGTCCTCGTAGCGGACGACCTCCCCCGTGGGCATGACGCTGAGCCAGGCGTTCGTGTCGTCGCCCTGCGAGGCGTGGAGGATGCCGACGTTGCCGAGGAGCTTGTCGCCGGGGCCGACGAGCTTGCCGCCGGGCTCCAGCAGCGCGACGGGGTCGTTGTTCGGGTCGTAGACGCGCCCGCCGCGGTCGACGGTCATCTCCTGGCTGTCGTTCAGCATCACGCGGCCGTCGGGGAAGACATCCACGACGGCGACGCCGACGACCCAGCGAGCGCGGGGCACGTCGAGCATCGCGCCGCCGCGGGCCCAGTTGGCCGGAGCGCCCGGCGCGCATGCGCCGAGGAAGAGGGCGGAGGCGAGGATCAAGCGCCGCATCATCGGTCCAAGGATAGTACGCAAGCAGGCCGTCGGTCAGGGCCCGGCACGATCAAACCTTCTCGATCGAGGCCTTTCCGAGCAGGCCCGTGGGCTTGACGAGCAGAACGGCGATCAGCGCGGTGAAGACCAGGACATCCTGCAGGCCAGAGTACGCCGTGAGCTTGGTCATCTCGCCGATGATGCCGATGAGCAGGCCGCCGAGCATCGCGCCCGGGATGCTGCCGATGCCGCCGATGACGGCCGCGACGAACGCGCGGTTGCCGATGACGACGCCCATCGTCGGGTAGACCTGCGACTGATCGAGGCAGTAGAGGACGGCGCCGAGCGCGGCGAGGACCGAGCCCGTGATGAACGTGATCGAAATGACGCGGCTCGTGCGGATGCCCATGAGGCGCGCGGCCTCGATGTTCACGCTGAGCGCGCGCATCGCCTTGCCCATCCAGGTCTTGTGCACGACGAACCAGAGCGCGCTCATCACGGAGAAGGCCGCGATGAAGATGACCTTGCGCGTGTCCTCGATCGGCAAGAGCTGCGGATAGCCGCGGTACTGCGCGGTGAAGAGGAGCTGGGCGAGGTTCTGGAGCAGCACGCTCATGCCGAGCGCCGTGACGAGCGGGGTGACGCGGGTGTTCGCCTTGCCCTTGCCGCGCGTGCGCAGCGGGGCGTAGGCGATGCGCTCGACGATCATGCCGAGCAGGCCCGCGAAGGCCATGGCGGCGAGCGTCCCGCCGACGCCGGCGAGGACCGGCGCGTCCTTGCCGCCGAGCGCCGTGATGGCGAAGAAGCCGATGAAGGCGCCCATCATGAACACCTCGCTGTGGGCGAAGTTGATGAGCTTCAGGATGCCGTAGACCATCGTGTAGCCGAGGGCGACGAGCGCGATCATCGACCCCTGGGCGAGCCCCGTGATCAGGGCGTTGAGGATCTTCATGGCCATGGAATCACTCGACCTCGCGCCTCAGGGCTTTTGAGCCTTGTCGTTCACCGCCGCAAAGTAGGTGAACTTCTTGTTCTTGATCTGGACGATCACGATGGATTTGTCCGCGTTGCGGTTCGGGTCGATCGAGATCGTGCCCGTCGCGCCGGCGAAGTTCTTCGTCTCAGCGATCGCGTCGCGGATGGCCTCGGGCGTGTCGCCCTTGGCGCGGCCCATGGCGTCGAAGAGGAGCTGCGCCGAGTCGTAGCCGAGCGACGAGAGGCTCGACGGATCCCGCTTGAAGCGCTCCTTGTAGGCCTTCAAGAAGGCCTGCGCGTTCGGCCAGGGGACGTCGGGCGCGTAGTGGTTCGTGAAGTACGCGCCCTCCATCTCCTCGCCCGCGTCCTGGAGGAGCGTCTCGGCGTCCCAGCCGTCGCCGCCGACGAACATGCTGCCCGGCATACCCGCGGCCTTGGCCTGCCGCGCGATCGGGACCATCGCGTTGTAGTAGATCGGCGCGTAGACGAGCTCGGGCTTCGCGTCGCGGATCTCGTTGATGTACGTCGTGAAGTTCGTCTCGGTCTTGATGAAGCTCTTCTCCACGACGATCTCGCCGCCGAGCTTCTTCGCCGCGTCGCGGAACTGTGTGGCGAGGCCCGACGAGTAGACGTCGTCGGAGGCGTAGAGGATCCCGATGCGCTTCTTGCCCATCGTCTTCACCACGAACTCGGCGCCCATCTGGCCCTGCGTGTCGTCCGTGAAGCAGACGCGGAAGACGAAGGGCCCGATCTGCGTGACCTCCGGCGCCGTCGCCGAGGACGTGATCATCGGGATCTTGTGCTTGTTCGCGACGATGCCCCCGATCGTGGAGCGCGAGGAGGCGACCTCGCCGAGCAACGCCACGACCTTGTCCCGCGTGACGAGCTGCAGGACCTTGTTGTTCGTCTCCTGCGGGTTCGACTTGTTGTCCTCGTAGAAGACCTTCACGGGCCGGCCCTTCACGCCGCCCTTCTTGTTGACCTCGTCGACCGCGAGCTCGATGCCTTCCTTGGTCTCGATGCCGAACTGCGTCTCAGCGCCCGACAGGCTCAGGTACGCGCCGACCTTCCAGGGCTCGGCCGCCGCGGGGGCGCTCGGATCCTTGCCCGCGGCCTCCTTCTGAGGCGCGTCCTTCGGGGTGCACGCGAAAAGCCCCAGCGCGCTCACGCCGAGGGCCACGATCGCCTTCACCCAACGCCGTCGTCCGAGCATCGACCTCTCCTCGCCGGTCAGGGCCGCGAAATCGCGCGATGCCCCATGCCGGGCCGATGAGTACCATCATCGCCGCATGTCGTCAGCCCCGAGCGCGCGCGGCCTCGGGATCAGCCGGCGCGGCGGCGCGCCCAGACGAACCGCTCCACGTTGCCTTTTGGGCCGTGAACCGCGCTGTCGACCTCGGCCACGACCTCGAACCCGCCTTCCTCGACGGCCCGACGCGCCGCGGCGATCGCGGCCTGCCGCGTCTCCTCATCCCGGATGACGCCCCGTCCCCGCGAGGCAGCCTCCTTTCCCGCCTCGAACTGCGGCTTGACGAGCGCGACGAGGTCCGCGCCCGGATCGAGCAAGGCCGCGATCGCACCGATGAGCTTGCCGATGCCGATGAACGAGGCGTCGACGACGACGAGGTCGACGCCCGCGGGGAGATCGCTGCGCCCAAGGTCGCGCGCGTTCACCCGCTCGCGGACGTCGACGCGCGGGTCTGCGCGGAGCTTCTCGGCGAGCTGGCCGTAGCCGACGTCGACGGCCACGACGAGCGCGGCGCCGCGCTGGAGCAGGCAATCCGTGAAGCCGCCCGTGGAGGCGCCGACGTCGAGGCAACGACGGCCGGCGACGTCGAGGCCCTTCTCGGCGAAGGCCGTGAGCGCGTGGTCGAGCTTGTCGCCGCCGCGGGAGACGAAGCGCGGCGGCGCGGCGACGCGGAGAGGCGCGTCGGGCGCGACGAGCGCGCCGGGTTTGTCCACGCGCGCGTCGCTGCACGTGACCTTGCCGGCCATGATGAGGGCCTGCGCTTGGGCGCGGGTCTCGGCGAGGCCGAGGGTGACGAGGAGGGCATCGGCGCGAACGCGGGCGGGCGAGCGGGTCATGGGGCTTTCGCGAGGTCGTCGCCGTGGATGGCGCGGGCGACGGCGAAGAGTCCATCACCGATGCGGGGGCCGGGGCGCAAGACGTCTGAACCGACGACGCGGATCTGGCCTTTCTGGACGGCGCGGAGCTCACGCCAGCCGGGCGTGTTCTCCACGCGCTCGCGCAGCGTCTTCGTGGCGCGCATGTCGGAGGCGCCGTCGAGCAGGACGTCGGGATCGAGCGCGAGCAGGTGCTCGAGGCCGATCGTCGGGTACGCGCCGCCGCGGGTGATGACGTTCTCGCCGCCCGCGAGGCGCACGAGCTCATCGGGAAAACTGCCCGGACCGGCGACGACGATCGGCGAGACGTCGAACACGAAGAGCACGCGCTTTTTGGGTTTGCCCGCGACGAGCGCGGCGAGCGTGTTCCGTTTCTCCTCGATGCCCTGCGCGACCTGTTTCGCCTCGGCCTCGTGGCCCACGCGGCGACCGAGCTCGACGATCATGCTCGTGATGCCGTCGAGGGACTCGGTCTCGGGGAAATACGTGTCGATGCCGTGGGCGCGCAGCCCCTCTTCGAGCACGGGCCCGGCGGGGCCACGCGCGCCGACGACGAGCGTGGGCGCGAGCGCGACGATCGCCTCGACGTTCGGGTCGGCGTAGCCGCCGACGACGGGCAGCGCCTCGGCCTCCTTCGGGTAGTCGCAGTACCGCGAGCGCCCGACGAGCAGGCCTCCGGCGCCGATCGCGAACATCGTCTCCGTCGTGCTCGGCGAGAGCGAGACGACGCGCAGGGGTTTGTTCGGACCGGAGCCCCGCGAGCACGCGGAGGAGGCGAGCGCGACGAGCGCGAGGGTGAACGAGCGGCGCTTCACCGCGTGCGGCGCCGCAGACCAAGCGCGACGAGCGCGAGCGCGAAGACGCCACCGCGCCAGGGCACGGGCTTCGTCGGATCGGCGTTCACGCTGCAGGAGCTGTCGTTCGAGAGGTCGGGGCCGGGCGACTCTTCCTGGCCCCAGCCGGCGCCCGACGACCCTTCGTCCTTGAAGCAGACGCCCTGGCCGTTGCTGTCGGCATCGCAGTACCAGCCTTCGGGGCAGGGCGCCTTCTCGTTGCAGAGGCGCGTGCAGTACTGCTCCTTGCCGTCGTTCACGCAGCGGCCCGAGGCACAGTCCGAGGGCTCATTGCAGGCGTCGCCGGGCGTGTACGTGTAGTCGGGGTTCGTCGGCGCGCCGTTCGCCCACGCGGGCACGGGATAACCGCCCATCTCCGCGGCCTTGATCGCCGTGTCCTTGATCCACTGATCCCAGGCCTTCACGTAGCCGTAGATCGGGGTCGAGCAGTTGAAGCCGCCGCGCGAGGTCACGCCGATGACGCGGTTCTTCAGGTCGATCGCAGGTCCGCCGGAGTCGCCCTGGCAGACGCCGGCGTTGCCCATCCACTCGGTCGTCTTGACCGCACCCTGCGGGCACTCCTCGGTGACGCAGGTGATGGTGAGGTCGTCACGGCGGCGACGCGCGCCCGCACCGTTGCCCGCGCCGTCCGTCGCGCCGAACCCGATCGCGGAGTACTTCTCGCCCGTGACGAGCGGCTCGTCGAGGCGCGGCACGAGGGGCTTCGCTTCTGCCTCGGGGATGTTCTCCGCGAGGATCAGGATCGCCTGATCCTGGCCGCAGAAATCGTCACCGGCGGGCAGGAGCACGACCTCCTTGGTGGCCCGGTACACCGAGGGGTCTTGCGAGAGCTCGGGCCCGGTGGTGACGAGGTAGCTGCTCGGCGCGGCGGGCGGGGAGAACTTGGTCACGCCGCACTCGACGGTGCCCTGGTTGTTGTTGATCTCCGAGACACAGTGGCGCGCCGTGAGCACGAGGTTCGGCGCGAGGAGCGAGCCGGTGCAGATACCGCCGAGGTTCGTCGCGTAAATCCCGACGACCGCGGTGTCTTTGTCGTCCGGATAGCCGCCGCTGATGTCGAGCTCCGCCTCGGCAACGGCGCCCTCAGGCGCCGGCTGCGACACGTCGCCGCAGCCGGCGACGAGCGCGAAAGCGCCAAGGAACAAGGCAAAACGAGCGCGGGGCGGACACGAGACCATCAGCGACCTCCAGGGAGCGGCACGCGCGTGCGCCACGATGCATCGGGAGAGCACGCGCAAGGAGGCGCCATTGTAGAAAGGCGCCTCCGGACGCGCACGCGTTCTCTGTGCGACGCCCGCGTGATCCGAGAGTTTTACGCGGCGCGGAATCCTGCAATCCGATTGCAAGACGTGGGGGAGAGGGCGTGCGACGCACCTTCGCCAAGGTGGCGGCCGCCGGGGCCCGCCATGGCGGCGCCAGGGTGTCGGGTGAGCGATCGCGCGGAATTCCGGCCGATTCATGGGCGGCCCGGCGATTGCTGCATCGCGGTACATGACCGACAAGCTGCTGCTCACCGCGCTCGCGCTCGCCGCGGGTTCCGCCCTGGCGCGCGCGCCGCTTCCCGCCGCGCTCGCGGCCGTGATCTCGCTCTTCCTGTTGCGCCGCCACCTCGAACGGTGGGCGCTCGTGGGCCTCGCGCTCGTGCTCGCCCTCGGCGCGCTGCGGGCCCGCGCGGCGATCGACGAGGCCGCGGCCCTGCATGCGCGCGTGACAGAGGCGCTCGGCCCTCCAGGCCGCTGCGAAGGGGAAGCGATCGTGCTGCGCTCACCGGTGGTGCAGCGCGGCGAACCCGCGGCTCCAGGCGAAGAACGCGGCGAGGCCCGCATCGAGGTCGAGCTCGTCCAGGGCGGCTGCGAACGTGGCCCGCTCGAAGGGCCGCTCCGCGCGAGGCTCCACGGCGCGCCCGAGGATCTCGCGCGGGGCGATCACGTGCGTCTCGTGGCGGACCTCGCCCCGGTCCATCTCTTCCTGAACGAGAGCCTGCCCGACCCGCGCCCCTCCATCGCGCGGAGCGGCGTCGCTGCGTCGGGAGGCATCGTCGATCTCGAACGTATCTCGCGCGGCCAGGGCATCCCCGCATGGCTCGATCGCGCCCGCGCCCACGTGCGCCGCCGCATCGAGGCGACGTTCCACCCCGAGGCCGAGCCGCTCGCGCGCGCCCTCGTCCTCGGCGAGACGGATCTCCACGAGGCCGACAACGAGGCCTTCCGCCGGAGCGGTTTGTCCCATCTGCTCGCGGTCTCCGGCACGCACCTCGTCCTCGCCGTCGCGGGCCTCGCGGCCGCCGCGCGGGCCTTGCTCCTGCGCGTCACGCCGCTCTCGGCGCGCCTCGACGTCGGGCGCATCTCCGCGGCGCTCGCGATCCCCACGTCGTGGCTTTATGCGGACTTCGCAGGCGGCAGCGGCTCGGCGTTGCGCGCCGCCGGCATGCTCTCCGTGGTGATGCTCGTGCGCGCGCTCGGCCGTCGCCCGAGCGGCGTGCGTGCCTTCGGCGGCTCGCTCCTGCTCGCGGCGATCCTCGATCCGCTCGTCGGCAGCGACCCGTCGTTCGTCCTGTCCGCGGCGGCGACGGCAGGTCTGCTCGGGCTCGATCGACCCATCGCGCACTACCTCGTGCGTGGCCCCGCGCTCGTCCGCGCCGTGCTGCGCCCGATCGCCACGACGCTCGCCGCGATGGTCGGCTGCACGCCGTTCCTCGCGATGATGACGCCTTCTTTGTCGCTGCTCGGCATCCTCGCGAACCTCGTCGCCGCGCCGATCGGCGAGCTCGCGGCGCTGCCCGTGTGCCTCCTGCACGCCACACTCGCATGGGCGCCTCCGGTCGAGCGGGGCGCGGCGCTCCTCGGCTCGGGCGCGCTGATCGCGGTGCGCGCGGTCGCCCGCGTGACGAGTGATCTCGGCGGGATCGTCACCTTCCCGCCGCCCACGCCCTCGCAGCTCGCGGCCGTGGCCCTCACGGCGCTCGCCGCGGCCCTCGCGAAGGACGCGCTTCGCCGCGGCGCCGCGCTCGCGCTCGGGTTTGCTGCGCTCCTCGTGCTGGAGCAGGGCGCCGCGCATGCGGGGAGCGCCCAAGGCCGGCTCCGCGTCCGCACGCTCGACGTGGGCCAGGGGGATTCGATCGTCGTCGATCTGCCCGATGGGAAAACCATGCTCATCGACGGCGGCGGCTTCATGGGAAGCCCTGTCGACACGGGAACACGTGTCGTGCTCCCCGTGCTGCGCGCGCTTCGCAAGGAACGCGTCGACGTGGTCGTCCTCTCGCACCCGCACCCGGATCACTTCGGCGGGCTCATCTCCACGCTCCCCGCGATCGAGGTCGGCGAGCTGTGGGACACGGGCCAAGGCGAAGACCACGGCGCCGGACCGACGTACGCTTCGATGCTCGCGAACCTGCGTCACCGAAAGATCCCGATTCGTAGGCCCGACACGCTCTGCGGCAAACACGTGATCGGCGGCGCGACGATCGAAGTCCTCGCCCCCTGCCCCGGGTTCGTCCCCGACGAGAGCGCGAACGACAACTCCTTCGTTCTGCGCATCACCTACGGCCAAAGATCCGCGCTGCTCGTTGGCGACGCCGAGGCCGCGGCCGAACGCTCGCTCATCGAGAAAAACCCGGCCGCCCTCCGCGCCGATCTCCTCAAGCTCGGCCACCACGGCAGCCGCACCTCCACGACGGCGCCCTTCCTCGACGCCGTGCGCCCGAGCGTGGCCCTCGTCTGCTCCGGCGTGCGCAACCGCTACGGCCACCCCGACCCCGGCGTCCTCGCCTCGCTGCGCGCCCGCGCCATCACCATCGCCCGGACCGACCGGGGCGGCGACATCGTCTGGGAGACCGACGGCGAGGCCGTACACCTCACACGCCCCTCCGCCCGCTGACGCGGGGATCTCGGGTGTTTCCGTGAGGAAATCGGCCGGGATCGCTTGCGCCACCGAGCCTGCTGAAGGAGTCTCTCCCCGAATGTCACGTGACGTCACCGTGGCGACCATCCGGCGGCGGCTCGCCGAGGAGGTCGGCCGCCTCGACAAACACGCGCCCTGGCGCATCGCGCTCGCCTACCCGTCGCCTTACCGCACGGGCATGAGCTCGCTCGGCTTCCTGCAGATCTACAAGTCGATCCAGAACGAGCCCGACATGGCCGCGGATCGCGCCTTCCTGCCCGACGACGAGCACGGGCCACGCGCCGTCCCGCTCACGTACGAGTCGCTCCGCCCGCTCAGCGATTACCCGGTGATCGCCATGAGCGTCGCCTACGAGCTCGAGGTCGCAGGCGTCATCCGCCTGCTCGAAGCCTCGGGGATCGCGCCGCTCCGCGAGGAACGTTCGTTTCGTGATCCCTTCATCCTCGCGGGCGGCCCGCTGACGAACTCGAACCCGCTGCCGCTCGCGGCCTTCGCCGACGCGATCGTCATGGGCGAAGCCGACACGCTCGCCGTCGACGTGCTTCGCATCCTGCGCGACACGCCCTCCCGCGAGGCCGCGCTCGACGCGCTCGCGAAGACCCCGCACGTCTTCGTCCCCGCGCGCCACGGCGCCTCCATGCCCGGCATCGCGCAGTGCGACGACGAGCTGCTCCCCGCGTGGGCGCCGATCCGCACGCCCGACACCGAGCTCTCGAACATGTTCTTGATCGAGACCGAGCGCGGCTGCTCGCGCGGCTGCACCTACTGCGTGATGCGCCGCTCGACGAACGGCGGCATGCGCATCGTCCCCAAGGACAAGATCCTCGGCCTCATCCCCGAGGACGCGCGCCGCGTCGGCCTCGTCGGCGCCGCCGTCAGCGATCATCCGAAGATCGTGGAGATCGTCCGCACCCTCGCCGAGCGCGGCTGCGAGGTCGGCCTCTCCAGCCTGCGCCCGGACAAGCTCTCGGACGAGTTCGTCGGCGCGCTCAAGCTGGCCGGCTACCGCACGCTCACCACCGCGATGGACGGCACGAGCGAGCGCGTGCGCGAGACCCTCGACCGGCGCGCGCGCATCCGCCACCTCGAGCGCGCCGCCGAGATGGCGCGCAAGCACGGCATGCCGCGCATGAAGCTCTACTTGATGATCGGCGTGCCCGGCGAGGAGGACGTGGACGTGGACGAGTGCGTCCGCTTCGTCACGCAGCTCTCGCAGCAAATCCCCATCGCCCTCGGCATCGCGCCCTTCTGCCCGAAGCGAAACACGCCGCTCGCGCAGGCGCCGTTCGCGGGCATCGACGTGGTGAACGCGCGTCTCGAACGGCTGCGTCGTGGCCTCAAGGGCCGGGCCGACGTGCGCTCGACGAGCGCGAAGTGGGCCTGGGTCGAGGCCGTGCTCGCGCAGGGCGGCGAGGCCGAGGGCCGCGCGGTGCTCGACGCCGTACATGCCGGCGGCACCTTCGCCGCCTACAAGCGCGCGTTCGAAGCCTTCACCCCGAAGAAGCCGAAGAAGAGCCTTACCATCGTCGCGAGCGCATGAAGACCCTCACCCTGTACACGCGGGAGCGATGTCACCTCTGCGACGTGGCCAAAGAGGCGCTCGAACAGGTGCGCAGCACGGAGCCCTTCGAGCTTTTGGTCGTGGACCTCGACCACGAGGCCCCGGCCGAAAAGCGCGCGGCCTACGATTGGGACGTGCCCGTCCTGGAGCTCGACGGCCGTAAGATCATGAAACACCGCGTCGACGAGGCGCGGCTCCTGCGGTTGATCCGCGAGTCCGAGGCGTGAGCGAGTGGGCGCAGGGGCGCCCTTGCGCTATGGAGGTCGAGGCATGAAGTCGTCCACGCTCCTGCAGATCGTCTTCATCGTGGCCGCGGCCATCGCCGTCTTTGGCTTCGTCACGGCCGCGAAGAACGATCAGGTCCGCGCGAGCTGCACCGCGATGTGTGGCCTCAACCCCGCGTACGCCGGCCGCGATCGGCTCGCGCCCGACTTCGAGCTGCCCGACCTCGACGGCAAACCCGTCCGGCTCTCGTCCTTCCGCGGCAAGGTCGTCTTCCTGAACTTCTGGACCGAGACGTGTGGCCCCTGCAAAGAGGAAATGCCCTCGCTCGCCACGCTCGCGCGCGTGTTGCGCGGCCGCAAGGACATGGTCCTCCTGACCGTCACGATCGACGAGGACCGCACGAAGGTGCGTGACCTCCTGCGCGTGCTGCTCGACGGTGACGCGCCCTTCCCCGTGCTCTTCGACACGGACTCGAAGATCGTCGCTGACCGCTACGGCACGAAGCTCTTCCCCGAGACCTGGCTCATCGACAAGAACGGCATCATCCGCGCCCGCTTCGACGGCGCGCGCGACTGGTCCGAGGCGAGCGCCGTCGAGATCGGCGAGATGCTCAAGAAGCCCTCGGGCGCGGTCCTCGACTTCGGCTGCCCCGTCGACTTCCTCCAGGGCGTGCCGCGCGGCAAACACGCGTCCCTGTGCATGGACGACTCCTGAAGCTACATTGGCGCCCGCGATGACCTCTCGCAGGCCAGACGGAGACGGAGAACCGAGCGCCCCCGACGAACGCGTCGTCGCCGCGCGCCTTGCGCTGCTCGAAGGCGTGGGCGCGGAGATCGCCGCCTCGTTCCCCGGCATCACGCGGCTCGGCGGGCAGGTCGTCGCCGCGCTCTACCTCGCCGACAGCCCGCGCTCGATGGACGAGCTCTCGATGGAGCTCGGCCGTTCGAAGAGCAACATCTTCGCGAACCTGCGCGGCCTCGAAGCGGCGGGCATCATCGAGCGCCGCCGCGAGTCCGGCGCGCGGCACGACTCGTACACGCTGCGGGGCAAGTACCCCGACGTGATCATCGGCGCCTACCTCGCGCGCCTGCGCCGCGTCGTGCAAGACAAACGCGCCCTCTCGCGCCGCGCCCTCGGCCTGCTCGGCGACGCGCAAGGCGACGAGGCGAACGCGCTCCGCAAGCGGCTCGACGACCTCTCGCGCAAGTACGATCTCTTCGCCGAGCTGATGGACCGCTACGTCCCGAACACGGACGGCCCGGTGGACCTCGAGCGGCTCATCGCCCTGATCCCCGAGCCCGTCCTGCGCGCGCTCATGACGGCCGTGAAGGCCGCGTTCTCCGTGGCCGACACGATCGCCACGCACCACGAAGAAACGCTCCGCCGCGCGAACCGCAAGCGCTGACTAGCTCGCCGCTTGCTCGAGCTCGAGCATCCGCTCGATCCGATCCCGCACGATCCGCGCCGTCGCCATCCGTTCGAGCTCGCCTGCGTCCGCCGGCGAGAGCTTGCACGCGAGCGTCCGCGCGTCCGCCACCGGCGCTGCTCCCTCCGCGAGCCACACGACGGCGTGCGGGTTCACGAGCGCCTCGTCGAGCTTCAGGATCGACGGTGTTTCCAGGCCGATCTCCGCGAGCACCGCCGGCACCTCGGCGGGCAGCGGCGAGACCTCGCCGGAGGTCGCGGCCACCGCGTCCGTATGACCGAGCGCGCGCGCCACCGCGGCGCCGAGGGCCGCAAGCGCGCCCCCTGTGGCGTCGGCGAAGCAGAGCGGCCGATGGGGCTTTGTGGTCACGAGGGATCCGCCTAGTTCGTGTTCAGCTCGACGCGCAAGAGCTTGCGGCCGATGAAGAGGTAGTCGCCGTGCCCGAGCTCGCGCTCGCTCTTGATGCGCACGTACGTGCCGTTGCGGCTGTTCAGATCGGTCAGCGAGAAGCGCCCGCTGCTCTCCTCGATCCGGCAGTGCGAGCCCGACATGTAGAGGTCGCCCGGGAAGTTCAGGTCGCCGCCTTCGCGCCCGATCTGCAGCGACGAACCCCGCGCGCACACCGTCATGCCGACCGCGCCGCCCTGGAGGATCTGCGTGAGCCGGAAGGGGCTCGGATGCTTCGGCGACGAATAAAAGTACGTGCCGTCCGGGTCCTGCCCGTCGGAGGGCTTGGGGCTCGAATCGAGGCGGAAGAGCTGCTCGCCGGCGAGGAACGTGTCGCTCGGGACGATGTCGACGGTGCCGCGCACGCGGATGTAGACGCCGTTCAGCGAGCCCTCGTCGCGCACGACGAGCTTGCCGTCTCGGTAGAAGAAGTTCGCGTGTTTCGGAGAGACGAACGGATCGTCGGGGAAGACGAGCTGACCGTTGCGGCCGACGATGTGCTGCTCGGCCTTGAGGTGGAAGCTCAGGCCGTCCATGCCTTCGCCGCGGATCAGGATGAGCTTCGCCTTCGCCGGGTTCTGCATGTCCCCGAAGAAGAGCGTCTGCGCGTTCATGATCTCGAGCGGAACGGCAGTCCCGCACCTCCCGCAGAACTTGTGGCCCGAGGGCACGCCGCTCGAGCAGGAACGGCAGACGTAGTTACGGGCTTGCTCCATGAGCTCCTCCTGCGATAGGTCCGCGAACTCGCTTCGTGCTGGGGTTTTTTGCGCGGGAACGGCGCCCGCCGCGGGGGCGCGGCGAGGTCCCACGGAGGTCGCTGCGGCGGGCAGCGGCGTCGCGGGGCGATGCAGCGGCGGCGCAGGCGTCGTCGCGGGACGGGCCGACACGGCCGGACGCACGGGCGCCGACGGCAGCGGCGCCGGCAGGACGGATTGCCGGCTCCCGAACAGGGCCAGATCGTTGTCGCACGCCGTGCAGCTCGTGGCGCCCATGGAGCTCCACGTGTCGCACTGACCGCAAACGATGCCTATCTCGTGCTGCTCGTTGCCCAACGTCGTTCCTCGGGGACACCCGGTTCTAAACGGCGATCGAGAGGAGGGTCAAGCAAACAAGGATCCGAACGAGCGTGTCATCGGATCACCGTCATCCGGGCGTCCGCATCGCCCCAGCCGTTCTTGCCGACGAACCGGAAGACCACGCGCTCCTTGCACGTGGCGCGCTCCAGCGTACCGAACTCGCGGGAATCGTCGTAGAGGTCGATGTTGTCGCTGAGCAGATAGACCATGCCCTCGCCCACCTCGGCCTTGAAGGTCGAGGGGCTCGTCTTGGACTTCGTCTGCCCGCGGTAATGCCACCCCCCGCCCATCTCCACGACGCCACACTCGAGCTCGACCTCGGCCTCGGTGTTCGGGTGCAGCGTTTGGTACTTGCGCGGCGGGCACGCCTGGACGGTGTTGTAGCGCTTGCCGTTGACCTCGACGCTCCGCGCGGTGATCTCGATCTTGTCGCCCTCGACGCCGATGATGCGGCCGACCACGTACTGGGTCGGATCCTCGGGGTCCTTGCAGCGGACGAGATCCCCGAAGCCCGGCGTGCCTCGGGTCAAGAGGAGCACGAAGTCCCCGCCGTCGAGCGTGGGCGCGACCGATGCCGAGAGACGGAGCGTCGTCGGCACGGCCCAGGTCTTGAAGAGCAGCACCCTGAGGAGCCCGAAGACCACCACGAGGGCGAGGACGGTGTAGCCGAGCGCTTTGCCGAATTTCTGCATCGGAGCGCAGATCGTATCGCAGGTGCGGCCGGGCGGGCGAGCATCCGGCGGGGCGGGCTGCGCCGCGCGCGCCGCTCAGCGCTGGCAGCTTCGGAAGGGCGGCAGCTCGCTCGGGCTCGTCCCGTTCGCGATTTCCTTGGCGGCGCTGAAGAGCTCACGCCACGCATCGAGCCGCACGAAGATCGAGGGCGCCGCCGTCGCGTCGTCGCCATCCATCACGGAGGCCGAGACCACGCCGACCACGTCTTGCCGGTTCGCGCTGTACGCCGGTCCGCCCGAATCGCCGGGGCAAACCGAGGCGACCGCGATGAAATCACCGCCGCGCACCTTGCCGATCGGCCCGCCCACGCGCTCGATGCGGTGGATCGGCCCACGCGAGAGCGCGCACCTTCCAAACCCGATCGGGTAAATCGACTCGTTTTGCGTGGGCGCCTCCTCGATGCGCGGGCTCAGCGTGGGCACGCCGACGAGCTTCCGCGAGAGGACGAGGATCGCGATGTCGCCTTCGCCTGACACGTAGCCGCAATCCGGGCTCACGATCGCGCGCACCTTCACCTCGCCCCAGGGCAGGTCGTCGCCGCCGAGCTCGATGGTGAGGCTCTCCGGATCCTTGTCGCGGTTATGCACCGTCCCGTCGGCGTCGCGCTCGGAGACGCAGTGGTGCGCCGTGAGCACGAGGTCCTCCGCGATGAGCGTGCCCGTGCACGTCACGTCCCCCACGATCCGCACGACCGCGTTGACCTTGTTCTCGATGTCGAGGTCCACGGGCGGCTGGAAGATGAAGGGGCGCTCCTCGGCCTGACCGTGCGACGCGGGGGTCGCGATCGGGCGCTTGGTGGGCTGGCCGCAGCCGACGAGGAGGGAGGTGGAGACGAAGACGGTCGCCCAAGGCAGCCCACTCGAAAGGCGGGCGCCGAGGGAGGAAGGCGGGGAGGAGCGGGGCTCGCGTCGATTCAGCACGCTGGCGATGGCCTCCCGCGTACGCATCGTCGGTGGGTTCCAGTCATCGCTTCCTGAGACGAACCAGAAAAAGAATCGTGACATGGCGGCGCCGATGGGGCATCCGACAACGCCGCCCGATTTTCCTTGGGTGCGTCTTACGTCACGTGACGGACGCGCCCCCGGGCGGCTTCAACGCATCGCGACAAGACCGACCTTCTGCGTCGAACGCTCGTACGCAGCCCGGACGGCGGCGGGATCCGTCATGGGGTCCTCGACGCCCGCGGCCACGACTTCATGGAGAAACGCGGCCTGGCGGCGGGCCTTCGCGACCTGCCAGGAGCTGCACGCGACCGCGTCGGTGTCGCAGGCGTCGAGCGCGCCCTCGACGGTCGCGAGGGCCTTCCGCGCCTGCCCGCGGTGGAAAAGGGCGCGGGCCGCGACGTCGGCGACGCGGGGATCGAGCTGAAGGGCGCGGGGGGCCTTGTCGATGACGGCGCTCGCGAGGCCGGGCTGGCCACGGTCGACGTACGCCGAGGCGAGGGCCACGACGGAGTCGACGGTGGGCGAGAGCGCGGCGGCCGATTCGAGGGCGGCCATGTCGACGGCGGTCTCGGAGGCCTGGGTGGTGTCGGCGGCCAGGAGGCGCTTCGAGTGGGTCCCGGGGCCGATGCCCAGGGCGAAAGCGATGCCTGCGAGGAGGATGCCGTTCATGAAGAGGAGGCCCGAGCGCATGGTCCAACCGACAGCGCTCGGGCGGGTGGGTTCCCGCGTTTCGAAGAATCCGGACGCGTGTCCGGGGCTGCCTGGGTCAGAGGGCCGCGCCGAGCCCGAAGGTCATGAAATCGCCGGCGCGAATGCTGACGCGCTCGAGCTCCTCCGCGTCGCCCGCGACACGGGTGTACTCGAAGAAGAGGTGCACGCCGGGGACGCTGAAGTCGTCGCGGTCTTTCCTCTGGCGGAAGGACACGAACAAGGAGGCGCGGAGCTTGTGCTCGCCGAAGCCCTCGTCTTCGAGGCCATCCGCCCGACCGCCGAAGACGTTGCTCGCGGTCTCCGGGATCCAGCGGTAGGTCGCTTCGGCGTCGACGTAGTCCGGCACGATCGTGAAGGCGATGCGCGGCTTCAGGTACCCATACCCGTGGGCGTTGAAGCCGCCGCCGACCGCGAGGCTCGCGCGCAGGTGGCGGAACGAAATCGGCTGCACGACGAGGCCCAGGTTCGCGCCGAAGCCGCCGAAGTACGATTTGAAGAGCGGGAACCCGATCGTGATGTCCCCCTCCATGCCGCCCATGCCCCCGAAGAGCGTGGGCAGCGGCAGGATACACGCCGCGATCGTGAGAGCACCCGTGCCGGAGATCGGCGGGTCCTGCTCGTTCTCCTCGAAATCGACCACGGAGCGCGGCGTATAGACGATCGCCACGCTCCCGAAGTGGTTCGTGCCGAGGCCGTAGCTCTGCAAGAAGTCGTCCGAGGAGAACTCGTCCCGCGGGCTCCAATCGTCGGCCCGGGCCACGCCGGACGCGAGGGCGAGCGCGGCGAAGGCGAACGAGGCCGCGGCGATCGGGCGGGGCATTCGTGTGCGCAAGACCATGGCTAGAACCTCGCCCCCGCCGTGGCGACATACCCGAACTGGCCCGTCCACGGCCGCGCCGTCTCCACGCCCACCGAGAGGTGCAGCCGCCAGAGCATCGCATTCACCGAGATCGTGAGCGGAATCGGCCGCACCGGGTCCACGCGCATGCGGCGCCCGTCCACCTCGCGCGTCTCGATCTCGTCGTCCGCGAGCAGGCCGAAGTCGAGCCCGCGGAAGTTCAGGTCGACCGCCGCCTGGGCGTAGAACGGGCCCCAGGGGACGATGAAGCGGACCGGGATTCCGACGTACTTCTCCTCGACGAGGATGTCCTTGCCGGGGACGATCGCGCTGACGTCGCCGAAGCCGAACCCGCCCTCGAGGATGAATCGTTTCCCCGTGTAGACGGTGAAGAGGAAATTCATTCGATAGCCGCGGGCGTCGCCGAGGTCCGCGCCGAACCACTTGCGGGTGAAGACGTCGAGCTCGAAGGATTGCTGGCGATAGGCGACGAGGCCCTTGGCGCTTTCTTCTGCCGCAGCGAGGGCCGCCTCGCGTTCTGCGGCGCTCCTGGTGGAGGTCGCGGTGTACGTGGTGGTGGTGACCCGCTCCGTTTGGCCGCTTGCGTTCGTGCGCACATAGGACGAGGTCGAGACGCTGGTGGAGTCCGGCATGCTCGCCGCGGTGGCGCCGAGCAGATAAAAGATGCCGCCGACCACGAAGCCGGAGATGAAGCCGCCCCGCTCGACGAAGCGGTACCCGGTGACGAGCGGATTGCCCTGGCCGAGGGAGGAGCCGAACATACCGCCGCCGCCGCGGATGCTGGCGCCGACGGTGTACCCCGGCCAACGAAAGCCGCTGTAGGCGTGTGACTGCACCTGGAACTTCGTCAGCTCCGGGGCGGGCGTGGGCTTGGGGGCGATGGGCGCGGATGGGGTCGGCGATGGCGTCGACTCGGTCGGCGATGGGGTCGACTCGGTCGGTGATGGCGTCGACTCGGTCGGCGGTGGGGTCGACTCGGTCGGTGATGGCGTCGACTCGGTCGGTGATGGCGTCGAACCGGTCGGTGGAGGTTGTGCGCCCGATGCTCCCGAAGGCGCCGGCGCGCTTGGAGAAGGCGTCGGCGACGTCGGGGTGCCCTGCGCAGCCGCCCCCGGCGCTGCGAGCACCACGAGCCAAGCCGCCGGGAACCACAGGAGATGTTGACGGAAAGAGGACATCGGCCAGGACTTCGAAAAAAGTCCCAGCACTGTAACCGAAGTGCCTATTCGGACGGAAGCACGAAGTGGAAACCAGCCGCGTCGACCACGTCGTCGATACCGGCTATTCCTGGCCGCTTACCTAAACAAGGTCTTGCTCGGGGCTGATCTCTTCGAGGCCGATGTCCTTCACGTCGAGCCCAAAGGCATCTGCTTGCTGCTGCATGAGCGAGATCACCTCGTGCATCGCCATGAGACGCCCGAGAGCAAAACCACGGTCTGCTTCGGAGGCCGAGAGAGCCTCCTTCTTCGCTCGGAGCGCCATCTCTTTGAGCAGCCCGCCGAGGTCTCGAAGGTAGAGAGACTCTGTGGATGAACTCACTGCACACCTCCCAACAGGCCCTTCAGGATCTGCTCATCCGCGGTGGGTCGCGAGTTCCTGCGCACCGGTCTCAGTCAAATATCTGAGGTGTGGGCTTGGCTCCCAGCGGGGACTGTGAATCCAGCCGAGCCGAGCCATCTCGTCGAGTTGCTCGACCCATGTATTTTCATCCTGAAGCTCCAGGAACTCGTCCCAGTTGCTAGCGAATTCTCGCAGTCGCCACGCATCAAAACCGTCGTGACGACCCTCCGGACCGAAATCGAAATCGATGTCGATGCCATCCAGGGTCGCGGCGCACCCGACTCCGTGGAACTGATACTCCCCCCGTTGTTCGATCCGGCCTTCACGAGGCAGGCGCCTGGCCGCGACAGCACGAAGTAAGTCGGCCTCACGACTCTGCGCTTGGAGCAGGGTGACCACCTGCGTCGCCCGCTCCAGGTAGCGCTCGATGAGCTTCCACGCCTGTTCCATCTTGTTCCCATGCCCCATGGCCACAAGCCTCCACATGCTGCTCGGCGGGGATACCCTGGGAGGCAGTCGTTCCACACGCAAGAAAAGAACGCTACTCGTTGGCAACCTCCACCAAGTGCTCCGGGATCTCGATCGAGTGTCCGTCCCCGAATTCAAGGAGATAGAGAGTCGTCCCGATCGCGCAGCCGAACGGCTTGGCTTGATCGCCGTTTTCGACCTCCCGCATGCCGCAAACGGCCGCCAGACGCCCGGGAAGCATCTCGTGCGGAGCGTTGCTCTTGATCCGAACCGTGTCTCCCCAAGTAGGCCGCTGCATGGCTCCTCCGATTGGTTGATCGGCAGCCACGGGGTGCCGTCTGGATTGTTTACGCCAGGAACGTGCCCGTGGGGCTGTTGCGCGCGTGGATCAGGATGGGTGGCGGGCCGATGGGGGGGCCGTCGATGCGCACTCTGGCAAGATTCCCGGCTGCGTCACGCGCTTGAACGAAGCGCCCATCCGGCGATCCGGTGATGCGGCCTCCAGGGGGCGTCGGTACGACAGATACACGCGGAACGCAGCCAAGAAGACAGGAGCTTGCATCAGGGCTCCTTGGAATCGCGGCTCCCGGGCACGGGAATGCCCTGGTTTCGCGTTCGCGCAAAAATCAGGAATCGGTATATATCCATGATCGCACCATCACGGGCACGAAACGGCACGGAAAAGACGTCCCCCGAATACAGCTCGACCCTGAACTCCTCATCCAGCGGCTCCTTGCAGACCCGATGGAACCCGGCAATATCTTTGTAGCGGAGGACTTTCTGCAACGAGTCTTCGAGTACGACCAGCGCATCCTGGGTGATGATGAGCGCATCGGTCGGGCTCCCTTGGAAACTCTCGTAGATGCCAAGCACCTCGCCCTGCTGTGGATCCATCTCCGGTCGCCACCACGCCGGTTGCTCACCATGCGTGAAGGCATAATAGCCCGGCATGCCTTTCTTTTCACCCGACGGCAAGACCTGATTGCGTAGCGTTCGGTTGAGATACGATTTTATAACATTCATTAGAGACCTCCCTCGTAGAACATCGTACCGTTGGACCGCTGCGCGAAACCCATTCGCTCCAAAAGTTTTTTCAAGTTGCCCGTAATCTCGATGATCGGCGTCGTCTCGACACGTATGCTCGACGCTCCATACTCTCGCGCCATCTTCTTCAGCGACGGAAACACTCGCGCCGCTTTCATACCCACGCCATCCATGCTGCCAATATAGTCTATCTTGACCAACGCTCGCCCGTCCTTCACCCGAATGCTCCCCTGCACCTCGGCATCCGTTCCGCCCAACCCCAGGTCCTCCTGCGTCAGCCGCCTGTCAACCTTCGGCCCCGGTGCACGGGCGCCGCTCGCCCCGCCACCCGTCGACCAAGCCTGCCAAAACCCATCCCACCCCACCCCCACCGCCGCATACCCATTCACGAGCATCCCGGCCGACGCCACCGCGATCGGCATCCCCACGATCGCGCCTCCGCCCGTGGTGCTCATCCCACCACCCAGGAACGACCCACCCGCGCCGAGCACCATCTGCACGATGCCCGCCCCCATTTCCCCGACCGCCTTCCCGAGCCGCGCCTCCCGCGTCCCCTGCGGCAACGCCCCCGCGTCGATCGCGATCTGCGCGCCGATGCTCCCTCCCGGCACCGTGCCAATCATCGCCCCCGACACCACACCGCCGCCGTATTGCACGCCCGGCAGCTCAAGGAAGCTCGCCTCCGGCTCCGCCGCATCCGGCGACGAGGCCGGCGGCGGGGTCGGCAGATGCGCGCGGAACGCCGCCACGATGCCGGTTTGCAGTTCCGGATCCTTCGACATTCGTGGCGGACCCCGGACGACCACGTCGATGACTCCGTCGGGCCCGGGCGGAACGACGGGGCCGAGCAAGATCGCCTGATACCCGCTCGGATCCACGTACGCGAGCGGATTGTTGAACGTATACGAATATGGATTCCAAGCCTGCCCGGACAGGACATCCGCCACGATGGGATCTGTCTGCAGGAACCGCCCGATCCTCGGGTCGTAGATACGCCCCTTCGCATTGACGAGCCCGACCTCCTCGTCTTGCTCGTGCCAGGTGAACCCACGCCGCATCCCCGTGCTCGCAGTCGCCCCGGCACTCCCACCCCACGCGGGATCCCGCGGCGCCCCGAACGCGTCGAAGCTCCGCCGATCCACCTCCGCGCCGGCCTCGTCCGTGATCACGTCGACCGAGCCGAGGTGGTCCACGTGCACATAACGCCGCGTCTCGTTCTCGCCGCGCCGCTCGAAGACCGCGACCATCCGCTCGCCATTGCTCACGAAGTACCGGTCGACGACCCCCTCGGGGCGCGTCTCCTGCTCGAAGAGATCCCCGAAATAGATCGTCTCCCGCTCCCCACGCCGGCCGAGCACCCGCGCCCCATGGCCGTCGTATTCGAACGTGGTGGCGGGGCCACCAGCCGTTGGCACGTACGATCGCGGCAGGTCGAAGTCCGTATACGTGATGGTCACGTCCGGCCGCGTGATCTGATTGCCCACGGCGTCGTTCGCGAACGCCGCGCTCCCCGCGAGCTGCACCGCGTGCGGATGCACGGGGTCGTACGTGTATGTCCCGACGTCCGATTTGAACGTGATATCGCCGGCCGCGTCATACTCGATCACCGTATCGCACGGCCCATTCCATTCGAGGCACGAGAGCGGGGATTCGCAGTCCTCCACCCGACTGCACGTGAGCCGATCGAGCTCGTCGTGCTGGAACCGCTCGATCTTCTGCTGTCGCTTGTCCTCCCTCGAATCGACGTTCAGCCGCACATTGTGCCGAACCACGAGTCCCTGAAGCATGTTCGTGCCGTGGTGCGTGAAGATGCTCTCCACGGCGCCGCTCTGCGGTGAAACATCACGCTCCGTGAGCGCCCCGTTCCCGAACGTCTCCATGACGGTGCGCCCCGCGCCGTCGACCATGTCGAGCTGCCAGAGGAGATCCCGCGTGACCCCCTGGCGAACCGCCGTCAGCGTGCCTGTCGTGTCGTACTCGTGGTAGACGCTGAAATCACCCTCGCCCGGATACGTGATCTTCGAGAGTCGACCGAACGTGTCATAACTGCGCCACGCCGCGAACGCGCGTGTATCCGCGAGCCGGAGCGTCGTAGACCACGGCCGCGAGAGCGCATCGTACTTGTATTCGACCCGGTGCCCGTCTGCGCCGATCACACGCGACGGGAAGCCGACGCCGTGGTCCGCCATGTCGAACTCGTACGTCGAGACCTCGCCGCCCTGCTCGCGGCGCGTGAGCCGGCCGAGCGCATCGTGCTCGAACTTGTAATGCCGCCCCAGCGCGTCGCCGAGATCCGTGACCTGATCGAAGCCATCAAAAACGGACGTCGTCTTGCCCCGGTCTGGATCCGTCTCCTCGATACGCCGGCCATAATCGTCGTGTACCGTCTCCCGGGACGTCCCGTCGGGCAGCTCGACGCTGCGCACGAGCCCGAACGGCTCATAGGTATACGTCGTCTCGCCACTCTTCGCGTCGACGACGGTGATCGGCCTCCCGATCGCGTCGAGGAGGGTCCTCTTCGTCAGGACGCCCCCCTCGGGGTTGCTCTCCTGCGTCACGACCTGGTCGTGGTCGTACGTATGATTCGAAATCGCGCCCCAGGGCGCCTTCGTGGAGATCACGCGCCCGGCGTTGTCGTACTCCCACGTCGTGCCGAGCCCGGCCGCCGGAGCGTCGCCCTCGATGTGCGGATTGCTCTCCCACACCATTCGCCCGTGGAAATCGTACGACCTCTCCGCGACGATCCACTTCCCGACCCCGAACGCCGAGATCCCGGACATGAGCACATCCGGCCCCTTCGATCGCTGCCGCACCGGGCGCCCGAGCGAATCGAGCACCGTCTCCCGCGCGCCGTGCCCCGGCGTCGCCTCGTGCACGTGCAGCGCCCATTCATTCGCGAACGGCCCGCCATCTTTAGCGCGCGTCAGGCTCCGCGTGCTGACGACCCCATCCGGCCTGTGCTCCTCGACGACGCGGCCGAACCCCTCCACACGCCATTTCGTGACGAGCGCGTTTGGATCGCGCATCGAGAGCTCCACGCCGAGGCCCGCGTCGAACACGTGATACGACGTGTGCCCTGCAGCATTCCGCGTCGCCCACGGGTACGTGCCCGAGGGCTCGTACGTCACGCATGCCTCCCGGTGATGCCCGAAGGCATCGTCCGCGAGCACGCTCGTGACGTTCCCGAAGTCATCGCGCAGAAAGTGTACCACGCGCCGCGCGGCAGGGTCGTTCGGCGCGCGCGTGCTCCGCCAAAGCGCGCCCCGGAGGTCGAACGCCTGCTCGGTCTCCCGGCACTGGGTCGCGCCGAGCGCCGAGCTGCACGTCTTCTCCTTCTCGACGAGGCCGAGCAACCACAGCGCGGGATCATTGGTCACCGTGCGCGTCGTCTTGTTCAGGAGGTCGACGCCCTCGGTAAACGATCGCATCTCGAGCACGTTCCCGAACGTGTCGACGTCATCGACGACGGTCCACGTGCGCTCGAGGAGGTCCCCGTCCTGCTCGCGGCGCTTCTCCGTTCTCCGTGTCGTGACGAAATAGGTGGCGCCGCCGCTCGTCGGGATGACCTCCGGCTCCACGTAGTACGAACTCACTTCCTCCCTCGCGGCGGAGATCCGGGTTTCGGACTCGATCACCATTCCGGCGAACGGAAACGTTCGCCGCGCGGAATCGAACGTCACGTTGTCGGAGCGCTCGTGAACCTCGGTGCCCGTGTCGAGGTCACGCACGATACGCGCGCCGAACCCGAGAAACCCACGACCATGCCGATGCGCGCGGCCATCGCGATACTCGACCTCGAACCTTCGTGCCTCGTTCTGGCCATTGTTCAGCCGGTACGACGATACGACAGCGGCGCCACCCACGACGCAGGCACGCGGATAGATGCAATCGTTCTCCGGATCCGAGCGCGGCGCATAGGTAGCTTCACCTCGATCGACCAGATCACCATACGTGATCTCGAGATCCGGCAAGAACCCGGGATCGCTTGGGTCTTTAGGGTTCCGTCCCGTCGTGAGGGTCGTGAGCAGATCCCGCGGCGCCCGGTTCCGGTACGCGACCATCTGCGCGTCGTGGTACGGATACACGATGTCCGTGTCCTGGTCCCCGTCGAGATCGATCGTGCGGAGCAGGTATTGTGGGGCCACGGTGTCGCCGTATGGATTCTCGAACTGGATCGATGTGGCCGTGACCGTCGCGTTTTCCCCGAGCTTGCCGCTCTCGTACACCACGTAACACGTGTCGTCTCCGCAGGATCCCGGCACCGGCAGGAACAGGTCGTCGCGGCCGTCACGATTGGAGTCGAAGACCCTCGCGTAAGGCGAGTACGCGAACGCTTCAGAGCCGGCGGCCGGGAAGGGAGCGTAGACCGCACCGAAGAACTCGAATTCGTCGCGCCCGTGGTTTTCGTACACGAAGGGGATGATGTCCGTGCCGAGGTTGCCTACATGGAGGAGGTCGGGATAACCATCGGCATTGACATCGGGGAAGAGCACCCGGAGCGCATCCCACTCCGCGTTCATGCTCGCGGCGTGCACCTTCGTGAGCGGATAGGCGACCATCTCCGCGACCGGGTCTTCCGACACTCCCACGCCGAGGGCATTGGCCATGGGAAGACCCGTCGACCGGCTCTCCCACGCGAGGGAAGGTACATCGAGCCGATGCACCCACCACTTCGCGTCCGTGTCGACCGTGACGAGCTCCGTCTGCCCGTCCGCATCCCAGTCGACCGCCCCGAAGAACCGCTTCATCGTCCAGCAAGACACGCCGTCGAGCGCCGGAATGGGGCGCTCTTTCTCCTCGAATCCGCCCGGCCTCCACAGGTGCGCGCGCCAGTGCGCAAGCGATGGCTTGCAGTCTTCGCCCGGGAGGCAATTGTCCTCCACGTAATTCGCGCCCCCGTACCACGTCCGCTCGTCGTCGCATCCGACGAAATCAAGCATGCCGTCGGCGTCGAGATCCGCGAGCGTCCAGCCTGAAGCGCTCTCGGACGTGAACTCCGATGCACGGAAATGCGCCTGGCGCCTGATGTTCGTGGCGACGAGTTCGAAGTGCGGCGACGGCTCCGGCCTCGATACGAGGACGTGGTGGAAGTTCCAGCCCACGCCCGACGGTTGATCGACGAGGAGGTCGATACGGCCATCGCCATTGTAGTCGAGAGGAGAGATGAGCCACTGCCCGAGGAATCCCGTCGGATAGGAAAGGTCCGCCCACTCCACGGGCACACCCAGGTTCCCGCCGCCGACGTTCTCGTACACGAACCAGCGATTCCTTCCCGTCTCGGGGTGGGTGGTGGACGTGACGATGTCCGGGAGACCGTCTCCCGTCACGTCGGCGAGGGTCCAGCTATATTGAGGGTCTTCGTTCTTCGTGGGGACGTGGGGCCAGAGCGTGCTCGTCTCGAAGCCGCCTTGGGCCCCGCCGTCGCTCCAGCCGAACCGCGCGGCAGGTTTGCATTGCGCGAGGTCCCCCGCGGCGCATTCTTCGGCCTTCACGAGCAAGGAGCGGTCGGTGATGGGGTCCTGGTCGTAATCGAATTCATAAGAGCGGACCTTCACCCCATCGGCGAACATGTCGACGCCGGCGAGCTGCTTGTCCCGTGAGATGCGCTCCCCCTCGTGAAACATGGCGCCGCCGTCGTTGACGGTATAGCGGAATCGAACCTCGCGGCTGCCCTGCGTCTCGACGCCGTTCGCGCCGACGTGACCCGCGTACGTGATCCGGTCGGGTACACGCTCACGCGTGGCGCCGCTCTGCGCGTTCGCGTCCGTTGCGTAATAATATCGGATCGTATTGCCGAACCGATCCCGATCCCGCTCGATGCTCCAGGCGCGCGTGATGCCGTGCCGCCAGACGACGCGCGTAGCATTGCTTTTGCCGTACTCGACAACATGACCGTCGCGCCGGAAGACGACGAAATAGATCGAATCGAAGCCATCCTTCGAGGGCGCGCCATACCCGTGGATCTTCGTCTGCGTATCGGGGAACGTGCGGTACTCGGCGAAGTCGCCGATCGTGTCCTTCCCTTGGCCCACCTGGACCAGGCGCAGTCCATCCAGGCAAACGTGGTCCGCGACGTCGAGCCGGACGCCGCGGATCGCGCCGTCCTGCGCGAGGTTCGTGCTGCAGCGGTGGATCATCGAGAGCCCTCGGAGGGAAAACCCCTTGCCAAGGAGGCCGATGTCGGCGCTGCTATCGTACGTGATCGAGAGGGCGGGCTCGATCCGCCCCGGGGGCACGATGAGCGGAAGGGTATGGGTCGCCGAACCCGCGGCCGACACGGCGAACGATCCGTCGAGGGACAGGGCGCCTTGCGCAGGCGCCTTCTCGAGCGGGGTCATGGCCGGATATGCGTGGTGCCCAGCGTAGGTCGGACAAGCGAGGGCCGGCTCGGGGAGCTCCGACGGCTCCGCCGGCGACGCAGGTGACATGGGCTCGTCGCTCGCGCGCGCGAAGGGAAAAAGGACGAGCAGCAAGGAAAGGACCAGGACAGCCCAGCGCATGACGACGACCTCCACGCACGAGCACCTCGTGCGTTGTCGGCCGGACCTGTACCGAAACCAACTGATCTGTCAACAGCGTATTCGTGCTGTGACACACATGGTCCGAGGGCGGCATCGAGGAGGCCGCCCTCGGCTTCGGCGAAGCCGCGGGCAGCATCGCACCACCCTGCGTGCGGCTTCGTGAAGCTTGCACGCGGCAGCATGCAAGCCGCCCGCAGCATCCCAAACCCCGCCCGCAGCCTCCTGCAACCCGCGGCCGCCATCCCTCGACCCTGCGCGCGGCATCGTGACCCCTGCGCGCAGCCTCGCGAAGGCCGCGCGCGGCATCGACGACCCCGCGCGCGGCTTCATGGGAGGCGCGTGCGGCTTGGGGAAAGCCGCGGACGGCACCTGCGAAGCCGCGGGCAGCCTCGGAGACCCCGCCCGCGGCATCCCCCTCCACGAGCGCAGGATTCCGATCCTTGCAAAGAATCCACCGCGCACAGCGTCCATACCCTACCTCGCGCCGTTGCGCGTGGAGATGCCATGCACCCGTTCCCCCCGGTTTCGGGGAGGAGATCCCATCATGCCGAATCCCATGGAGCCCGTCGCGCTCGACACGCTCGTCCATGATTGCACCGCGTTCGCGCCCTTTCTCGTCGACCTGCCGCCGCGCGCCCGGTTGGGGATGTGCTCGGAACAAGAAGGTTTCCCCGAGGTCGTCTCCGAGATCCTCACGAACCAGGCCCTCCTCGGCGACAAGGCCGGCATCACGAAATCCGATATCGAGGCCTTCCAGGAATCGAACCACCGCGTCGGGATGATCGACGCGCATTTGCCCGCCCTGAAGAAACTCGTCGAAATGATGGAAGAGACGCGGGCGCTCGAAGACGACAAAAGGCAGCGGCAGGTGAACGCGTTCGCCGATTCGATCGAGCGCCGCGCGAAGACGACGAACGATAAACACCTGCTCGCGAAATACGAGAAGACGCGGACCTATCGATCGGCCATCGCGAAGAAGGGCGTCAAGACGCGGACGAAGAGCGCCAAGGCGGACGCTGCCGAGGACGCAGACGCGAAGAC
The DNA here is from genome assembly GCF_029946465.1 of Polyangium sorediatum. Lineage (NCBI taxonomy): Bacteria > Pseudomonadati > Myxococcota > Polyangiales > Polyangiaceae > Polyangium > Polyangium sorediatum. Next base: position 96,441 of record NZ_JARZHI010000028.1, on the reverse strand, counting down.
CCAAGGCTGACGCTCGGCCGCTAAGCGACCCCGCCCCCCTCCCCTCGCCCTCCTGTCTGAATCCCCCTCACTCCATCGGAAGCACGACCAGGTCGTCCCGATGGATCACCACGATCTCCTCCCCTTCCTCCTCGCGCTTCTGCCCCGCCACGCGCGCCGCGTCGGACTGCGAGAGGCGGCAGAGGCCACGCGCGATCTCCCGGCCGTCCGGATCGACGACGGAGACGGCGTCTCCCGGCTGGAACGTGCCGCGGACGCCGAGCACGCCCACCGCGAGGATGCTGCGGTTCTTGGCGCAGATGGCCTCCGCAGCGCCGCGATCGACGAGGATCACGCCACGCGGCCGCAAGGTGTAGGCGATCCAGTGCTTGCGGGCGCCGAGGCGCTGGTGGACGGCCGGGAAGAAGGTGCCGACGTCCTCGCCCGCGACGACGCGGCCGAGGATGCCCGGCTCGCGGGCGTGCGCGATGACGACGTGCGCCCCGGCGAGCGTCGCCCGGCGCGCCGCCTCGACCTTGCTCGTCATGCCGCCCGTGCCGACGCCCGAGGTCGAGCCACCCGCGAGCGGGCGCGCCTCGGCGGCGATGCTGCGGACGATCGGGACGCGACGGCCGTCGGCGTCGAGCAAGCCCTCGACGTCGGAGAGGAGGAGCAAGAGGTCGGCGTCGACGAGCGGCGCGACCATGCTGGCGAGCTGGTCGTTGTCGCCGAATTTGATCTCCTCGACGGCGACGGCGTCGTTTTCGTTGATGATCGGGACGCACCCGGCTTCGAGGAGCGCACCGAGGGCGCCGCGGGCGTTGTTCGTCCGGGCGCGGTCGGCGAGGTCGGCGTGGGTCAGCAGGACCTGCGCGACGGGGATGCCGACCTTGTCGAAGGCCTCCTCGTAGCGCTGCATCAGGATGCTCTGGCCGGCGGCCGCCGCGGCCTGGAGCCAGGCGATGTCCTTGGGGCGGCTCTTCAGGCCGAGCTTCTGGATGCCGTGGGCGATCGCGCCGCTCGATACGATGACGACGCTGCGCCCGCCGCCCCGCCCGGCGCGCTGGCCACGGTAGGCGGCGACGTCCTGGGCCAGGCGGTCCCAGGCGTCGCCGGTGAGGCTCTTCGAGCCGATCTTGAGGATGGCGCGCCGGGTTTTTCCGAGGACGGCGCGCGGGTGGGACGAGGAGACCGCCTCGCGCTCAACCATCGTGGCTCACGACCTCGTCGAAGGCGGCTTCGAGGCGCCGCTCGACGTAACTCGGCAGCGAGGCGCCCGTGAGGATGGCGGAGTCCATCCAGCGGGTGAACTCGTCGCGGAGATCCTCGACGGTGTCCGGCAAGGTGATCGGGGTCGGGCGGAGCATCGGGGAGAAGGCGTGCAGGAAGGCGCGATCGATGGTCTCGCGGATCTTGCGGGCCTCCTCGGCATGGATGCGGACGGCGCCGGAGCGGCGCACCTGCGTGATGTAGCGGTCGAAGAGGTGGCCAAAGGCGAACACTTCGAGGGCGCGGGCGACGTTCGTGATCGCGCTGAGCGGGCCGAGGCCACGCTTCAGGATGGCGAAGCCGATGACCTCGGCGGCCCTGCGCGCGATGGCGCGGCCGGCATTCTGCTCGCTTTCGACGCTGGCGAGCAGCGCGCGGGCATCCGAGGTGAGGCTGATGCCGTGGCGCGTGGCCGTGTCATGGGCGAGGGCGCCGCGCAGGCGCGTGACGATGCGGTCCGGGAGGATGGGCAGCGGGATGGCGAGCGCGCCCATGGCCGCCGCGGAGAGCACGGCGAGGCGGCCGGACGGCGCGGGCGTCGCCACGGGGACCGCGACGGTGCTCTGGCTCGGAGGGCGCACGGCAGGGGCGGGGGTCGTCATGGGTCCGACCGTACCCGAGGGGCTGGCGGGGGGGCAAGCCCTCACCCCGCGAGCGTCTCGCCGCGCGGCGGACGTCGTGAGCTGGGCTGGTTGATCTCCCTCTCCGACGACAAGTACGCTCGCTCGCCGAGGGGGTCCACGATGCTTCATCGTGTCTTCGTCTGGTGGGTGGTTGCGGTGATCGTGTTTTCGTGCCGGATGCCGGCGGCCCTCGCGCAGACGCCCGTCGATGTTTGCTGGAAGCCGTCGGGGCTGCCGCCGGATGTCGATACGTTCGCCGTGATCGAGGAGAAGACCGGCGGCACGCTGGTCATTCTCAATGCTCATCAATTCTGGCAGCAGGCCCAGCACAGGGTGGTGCTTCGGTACAATCCGAACCTCGGGCCGGAAAGCCTCGCGCGAATCCCATCAAAAGCTCGGCCGCCGGGATGCACGCCCCCGCCTCCGAAGAAGCCGGAGGCGCCCGCCGCAAAAGCCCCAGCGCCACCCGCACCGCCGCAATCGGAGCCTTCGCCGAAAGAAGCAGCCAAGGAGAGCAAGAGAGCGGACGAGCCGAAGGAGGAGCCGCCTCGTTCACGCGTGGCCGAGCGGAAGGATGAGCCGAGGGTATCGCAGGAAGGCTCCTTGCCGCGGGAAGGCATTTTGCGCGAGGAGAGCGTCCTGCCGAGGCGCGACGAGGTGCATCCGCCGAGGTGCGTGGATGAAGCGTGCTCGCACGTGGATCGGGGCGGCGCGCTGCCGGAGCTTCAGCATAGGCACGGGCGACCGCTGGTGAGCGCGGTTCGCTGTCAGGATACGAAGCAGGGGTGCAATGGGAAGGGCGACGGGACGGGCAAAGGCAAGGCCCTGACGCCGCTCGAACGGATGGTCCGCGAGCTGGCGATCGCCTCCGCGATGCTGAACGGCGAGTTCAATCACGACCTCGCGCGGAAAGACGGCAAGCGGTTCGGCGTCATCGGCGGCGATGACGAGGACGGCGTCGACAACGCCATCGTCCAGGCCGCGGCGGCGATCACACAGGTCGCGTCGGCGGTGCTCGTCGGGCAGGCCGAGACGTTCGCGAAGAAGCTGGAGGAGGCGTGCGCGAAGAAGGCGCCGATCCTTCTGCAGGGGGCCGAGGAGCTGTCCAAGGAGACGGCGGAGCTCTTGGCCAAGAAATACGGGGCGGACATCGCGGCCGCGCTGGAGCAGAACGGAACCATCGGCGCGTACGAGGTGATGAAGAAGTTCACGGACAACCTCGGCGGTTCCTACCAGGCACATCACATCCTGGAGAAAGCGATGGCGGAGAAGTTGGGGCTGAAGAACTTCGACAAGCTGCCCGCGGTGATCTTGACGGAGGCGAAGCACAAGGAGATCACGCGCATGCTCAAAGGGCTCCGACCTCCGAAGCTGACGCCAGATACCTTATGGGAAACGTACAAAAGCGCGTATAAGACTCATCCGCACTGGCTGGAGGCCATCAAGCCATATTTTGGCAAATGACATCGCCATCGAGGCACGAACATGTGGACAGAGGTACGAATCCTACTCATCAACGATCGTTTTCCCGGGGGGCCGCAGACGATCCTCCGACCGGCAGACTGCGGTCCCGACGTGGCGGTGCTGGATGCAGAAGCGAATCTTACAACCGTCACGCTTGACGAGAGGGACGAACGCCTGCCTGTCCTCCTGGATCTGCTCAAGGGCTACGATAACGATTGGGTCGAACGCCGCCAAGACCGCTTCACCGACGAGGAGCTCGAAGCAGCGCGGCTGCTCATCGTGTCGTACGACGTCAATGCCGAGGTCTACGGCGGGCCGCGGCAAGGCACGACCTACGACATGTCCGAGGCCTGCAAGCGGTGCGGCGCCGGGGCCCGGCAGACCTCCGCGATGATCCTCGACGTCGAGTATCTTCATCGTCTCGAAGGCCGGCGTGCGGCTATGACCTTCAAAGACGACCTGCTCGTCGACGAGAAGCTGGCCGGCGCGCTCGCAGAGAGCGGCGCGACGGGGCTTTCGTTCCGGGGCGTCTTCGCGGCGTTCGACAGGCGAGGGCATATCCAGCTCCCCTGGCGGCAGGTTTGCGCGACGCACACGTTGCCTCCCATGTCGCCTCGATCCACCGGCGTATATCCCTACAAGCCCTGCCCTTGCGGGCGCAGTAGCTTCACGGGAAAGGAGGAGGTCCCTACCCGCCTCGCGTACCGCGCGGCGGACGTCGCCGATATCCGCGACGTCAACGTGAGCTGGGAATGGGGCGGCGAGGTGAGGTTCGACGGCGACGTGAGTGATGCCCTCTTCCCGTGCCCTTGGTTCCTCGTCACCCCCAAGGTCTGGCGCATCTTCCAGGACGCAGGCGTCACCGGGTTCGACTGGAACCCGATCCGCGTCGTGGACGCGTCATAGGGTGGGTGAGGCTCCATGCTTCGACGGCACGTCGTCGAAGTCGAAACGGTCAACATGGGTCCGACCGCACCCGAGGGGCCGGCAGGGGGGGCAAGCCCTCACCCCGCGAGCGTCTCGCCGCTGCCGTAGACGTGCCCGACGATCGACGCGATCAAGGCGTCGGAGAGCGTGACGCCGCGCGCCTGTCGCCACGCGACGTGTCCGTCCGGCCGGATCAAGAGCGCGCCGTCGGGCTCGATCTCGAGCGCCGTGTGCACCGCGGCCACATGACAGACGGGGATGTCCGCCGCCCCGAGCTCGAAGAGCCGGACGCCGTGGCGCGCCTCGATCGGGCCGAGCGCCTCGACGTCCGAAGGCCGCGTCGCGACCGCCGCGCCGACGAGCAGGGTGGACGTGCGGTAATCGATGAGGGAGCGGCTGCTGCGGCGGCGCGTGTTGCCGTCAAGCCAGACATGCGGGAATCGGGCGCCCGGCCGCGTCGAGGGGACGTACGAGGACACGCGGTCGTCGGACGCGGGCGGCTTCGTGCCGTCGCGCAGGAGCGCGCCTTCTTCGTAGGTGTAGCCGAGGTCGAGGCCGATCCGATCGAAATGGGACCGCTGCTGCGTGATGGCGGCGAGGACGCGCTCCCGCACGGAAGGGTCTCGATGGTACCGCGCGAGGACGCTCTCGGCGTAACGTTGCGCCTGTCGTTCGGCGAAGGCGCGGACGTTGTCGGGCAGCGCGCGCATCGTGGAGCTCGCGAGCTTCTCCGTCGCCCATCGCGCGTCCTTCACGTCGATGCCGAAGGCCTCCGCGACCTCGTTCATGCGCTCGAAATTGAGCCGGCTCTCGTCGCAGTTCGTCTGGACCACCGGGCGGCGCTCGGCCTCGTAGGTGTCGAGCAGCTCGGGCGGGGCGCGGCGATCGAGCACCATGGCGAGCTTCCAGGCGAGGTTGTGCGCGTCGCCGATACCGGAGTTCATGCCGAGCCCGCCGGTGGGCGGGAATCGATGGGCCGCGTCGCCGACCAGAAAGACACGCCCGCGCCGGAAGCGGTCCGCCACCTGCGCGGTCATGCGCCAGTGGCTCATCGAGGTGATCTGGATGTCCACGTCCTCGCGCCCGAGCGCCGCCTTGATTTTCTTCAGCATCACCTCCGGGGTGTATTCCTCGATCGCTTCGTGGGGCGTCGCCACGGGGAGGTGGAAGACCCACCGCTTCTCGACGTGGTGGGCAATGAACGCGCTGCCCGGCGCTTTGGGCGAGAAGATGAAATAAAGCTTGCCGCGGGTGCGGACGACGTGGCGCAGGTCGGCCTGGAAGTAGGCATTGACGACGTCGAGCAGCTTGTCCGGGCCTCTCATTTCGATGCCGAGCGCCTTGCGGCTCCGGCTGCCGGCGCCGTCGGCGCAGAGGACGTACCGGCTCCGGAGCGTGAGCATCTCGCCGGTGGCTCGGTTCAGGATCCGACTCGCGACGCCCTCCTCGTCCTGTTCGAAGGACTCCCACTGGTGGTTGTAGAGCGCCTGGATGCGCGGCGAGGCCGCGACGTGGTTCTGCAGGATCTTCTCCAGTTCGACCTGGGAGAGGTTGAGGTAAGGCATCGGCGCCTCGAGGTGCTCGCGGTATTTGCGCCCGATGCTGCCGGCTTGCAGATCGATGCAGCCGAACTCCTCGCCGATCGTGTCGCAGAAGAGGACCTTCGCTGCGTCTTCCGGCGGCGACGCCTCCGCGGAGAGCTCGTCGTAGCCGAGCCCGAGCTCGTGGAGGATCTCGATCGAGCGCGCCGAGAGCTCGTGGGCCTTGGGATGCGTGTCCGTCCCCTGCCGGCGCTCGAGGAGGATGCAATCGATGCCGCGCTTCGCGAGGCACAAGGCGCTCACCATGCCCGAAGGCCCGGCGCCGATGATGAGGACGGGTGCGGAGACAGTTCGATCGCTCATGTCGTTTTGCCTTCCGGGTGGCACAGACGAACACCAGCAAAGAGCAGCGCCGCCGAGGTGCCGAGGTGCAGCATGGCCGGCGGGAGGAAGCCGAAGAGGACCCGGCCATCGGCGTCGAATTCGGCGCCGGCCGCATTCTTGAAGAGGGCGGCCACGAAGAAGCCGCCGATGTGGAGGGCCCCGAGGAGGGCGCCCGTGCGAATCCGCCAGAGGGTGCGAGGGGTGGCGGTCCAGAAGAGGTAGATGGAGACGAGCGCGCCGAGGGCCCCGCCGCTGATGAGCCAGAGCAGGTGGAACCGCGCATGCCCCGGCCAAGCGGGGTTTCGGAGGTGGTGCGGATCGAGGACGTCGATCAGCGCCGTGAGGAGGCCGTACGTGAAGGTGGAAAGGATACAAAGCGCCTTGCCCGCGGCCCACATCGAGGAGGAAGGCGGTCGCTCGGGTTTCATGAGAGCAAGCAGAGCACGGGCGAGGCGGGGCGTGATGGCCAGAGGTGGCCATGGGGTGGCTGGAAAGGAGCCATGTCCCTCTCGGGGCGGCTCAAGGGGGAGGAGGGCACATCATATCCACCGGCAGCGTGCACACGGCGTCCGGCTCCACCTGGACGATCTGCATCATGCTCGCCCACGCCTCACCGTGACGGCTGTCTGTCGGCGGCCCCCGCCCGCTGGAGGAGCCGATCGCGCATCTTGAATACCTCGTTCGCCGCGACCACGTCGCCGCCCTCGCGGAACGCCTCGGCGGCGCGCTCGTAAAAGACCGCGGCCTCGCGCGGCAAAAAGACGGCGCGGGACGACGTCGCCGCATCCATCAGCTTTCGACCCACCATGCAAGGTTCGCCTGCGCCGCGCCATTGCTCGGCCACGAGGGCAGGGTCAGCGCCCAGCGCTTCGAGCGCCACCGCCAGCCGGCGGCGCAGGAGCACCTCGACGGGGCGCGGGAGCGTCGCGAGGACGGTTTCCCCGATGAGATCGTGGCTGAAGCCCATGCCATGCACGACGTGCGCGGCCGTGAGCTCCGCCCAGCAAGCAGCAGTGGCAGCGGCGCTGGCTTCGAGCGCGGCCGACGCGCTCGCGAGCGTGAAATTCGAGCCGAGCAGCGCGAGGACGCGCGCCATCTGCAACGCCGGCTCCGACAAGCGCAAGAGCGTGCCTTCGAGGATCACGCCGATGCGGCCGGGGGGCATACGCGCGACGTCGGCGCGCGAGAGCGCGCCCGACGCGATCACGTGCTTCACGGTCTCGAGCACGAAAAGCGGATTGCCGCCCGCGTAGCTCGCGATCGAGTCGGCCATGTCGGCAATACCAGGCACGTCGAGGCTCCCGAGGAGCTGCCGCACGCCGGCCGGGGGGAGCGGATCGAGCTCGATATGGATCCCCAGGCCAAACGCCACGCCCTCGCGGATGGACGCCATGATCGCCTCGGGCAGCTCGCCCGCGCGATAACAGAGCACGGCGCGCAGCTTCACCGTCGGGTCCTGGAAGAGCTGCGCCATCACGTATTGCCCGGCTTCCGCGGTCGCGGCGTCCACGAACTGGATGTCGTCGACGCCGAACGCGTCGTAGCCTTCACGCGCCGCGAGGCGATGCGCTTCGATCTCGGCCTGGAGCATGCGTATCTTGTCCGCCTCGCTCTCCATCGGCCCCGGCGCCTGCCCCAGCGCCGGCACGAGCCGCGCGAGCTCGGCGCGCGCCCAGGGAGCGAGCTTCGCCGCGTCAATCTTCGCCAGCATTTCGCTGTACACACGTGCGTGCGTCCCATAAGGCACGGCGCGGTCGCCGGGGCGGCCCGAGAAGAAAAACGGCTTCGCCACCGCATTGAGGAAATCGTGCATGAGGCGGCTCTTCCCGATGCCGGGCGGGCCGCCGATGACGATGGCCTGGCCGGCGGCCCAAGCCGCCTCCATCCGCGCCCACGCCTCCTCGCGGCCCACGAGCTCCGGAGGCCGGAGCACGGAGAGCGGGATCGCGCTCGCCGACGGCGCAGACCTCGGCCCCCGTTGCTCGACAGAGCGCGCGATCTCGCGGGCAAGCTCGGTCGTTGCGCGGGATGGCTCGATACCGAGCTCCCGCTCCAGCATCGCGCGCAGTCGCTGGAAGACCACGAGCGCTTCGCCCCGATCTCCCGCGGCATAAAGCAGGCGCATCCGCTGCCGGTGCGCGTCCTCCGAACGTGGTTCGAGCTCCACGGCACGCGCGGCGAGCGCGAGCGCGTCGGCGAGGCGACCGCTCCGTTCGTGCGCGTCGATCGCGGCGGTGATCGCCAAACGCCGCGCGGCGTCCACGTTGGCGCGCGCGCTGTGCAGCCACTCGTCGAACAGCGGTGCGTCGTCGAACGCGAGCTGACCGAGCAGCCGGCCCAAGGGCAGCTCGGTGGCGCGCGCCGCGAGCTCCGTACGGCGCGCGCCTCGCAGCGCGCTCACGTCCGCGTCCACGGAGGCCGCCAGGGCCAGCGGATCTGCGCCGCTCACGAGCACGTCGCCGGTCGCCACCTTCAGCCGCCGGAGGAGCTGTCGCAGGTTGGCCCGCGCCGTCGCCTCGGGCGAGTCGGACCAGAACAGCCCGGCGAGCCTCGACTTCGGCGTCGCCCCCTCGACCGCCAGATAAGCAAGGAGCCCGAACGCCTTCTTTTCGAGCCGCGCCGGGCCGTTGGGACCAACGAGTCGGACCTCTCCCAGCACGGAGAGATGCCAGTCGAGGATCCCTTTTGTGGAGTTGCCCTGAGCGTGCACGTGGCGCTGTGACCTCGGAGGCCTCCAGCGCCATCGACGGGAGGCGGGAGCGATTAAGGATGCGGTCCCACCGAGTCATGCCCCACCTTGGGTCAGGCCGCTACCATCGAGCAGCAATCGGCGATGCTGCGCGCTCCCGGGAGGGGCCGAGCTATCGGCGCGGAAGCGCGACGAAAATCTGCTCTCCGCGTCCTGTCACGCTTCCGTCACGCCCCCGATCCCAAGCTCCCGTTCGACTTGGCCCGCCGAGACCTACGACGTCGCGGCGCATGGCCTATCGGGGAGCTTGCACGTATGAAACCACATATCGATTCCAAGCGTTCCTTCTCGAGTTCTCCCGGTCCGCGGAGGGGCTCCCACCGGGGCGTGCTCGGCGTCGCGGTGGCCTTGGTCGCGGGTGCGCTCGTCGCCGGCGCGTGCGGCGTTGCGCCCGAAGACGCTTCGCTGGAAGAAGAAAACGTCGCCTCGTACAGCGCTGCCGCCACCTGCGAAACGTGCGAACCCGGCGACCCCCCTCCCCCGACCTGCACGCCCAAGTGTACGGGCAAGGTGTGCGGGGCCTCCAACGGCTGCGGCGGCAAGTGTGCCAGCGGCTCCTGCCCGGCAGGCACGACCTGCGGCGGCGGCGGCGTGTACGCCCAGTGTGGGTGTACGCCCCAGTGCTCGGGCCAGGCGTGCGGGGCGCCCGACGGCTGCGGCGGGATCTGCACCGGCGGCTCGTGCCCTTATGGGCAGGCGTGCGGCGCGGCGGGTGTACCGGGCCAGTGCGCGACGCTGCCGACGGGGCAGGGCGTCGAGTGCTTCGTGTTCAACGACGGCTACGCCGACATGGTCGGGCCGTCGCAGGCGATTTACCTCGAGAGCGGCTCGGGCCGGGCGTGCGTACCCGACGGCACCCCGGGCGGCTCCTGCCGCAAGTGGTTCGGCCGCTGCCAAACCACCGACCCGAGCCACACGCCGGTGTACTTCAATGTCTTCAACGACGGCGAGGCCGACATGGCGGGCCCGTCGGATGCGGTGTTCTCGCCGGGTCGCAAGCAGGCGTGCGTGCCGGGCAACGGCGCCGCGGGCATCTGCCGGCGCTGGTTCGGCGAGGCGACGCTGCCCGACGGGCGCTCGGTCGAGTGCAAGCTGTTCGACGACGGCGGCGCGCAGAAGACGAAGTTCACGGAGCACGCGATTTACAACCATGGCTACGGGGACGTGTGCTTCCCCGACGGCAGCACGCACGGCCTGTGTCGCAAGTGGTTCGGCGAGTGCAGGGTGGCCGGCTGCGGCGACGGCGCGTGCAACAGCGACGAGACGCCGTCGAGCTGCCCGTCCGACTGCAAGTGCGGCGACGGGCTCTGCAATGGCTCCGAGTCGTGTGGCAGTTGCTCGCAAGATTGCGGCGGTTGCTGTGGCAACGGTGTATGCAACCCCAGCGTCGGCGAGTCGTGCAGCACATGCCCGTCCGACTGCGGCAAGTGCTGCGGCAACGGCGCTTGCGACAACAACGAGACGTGCGATTCGTGTCAGCAAGACTGCGGCGCGTGCCCCGTGCCGACCTGCTCGGGGCAGCCGGCCGGGTCGCAGGCGCAGTACTTCACCGTGGGGATCGAAAACTACTGGGGCTGCCTGCTCCAGAGCAACGCGTTCTTTGCCAACTCGCTGAGCGAGGCCGTGCAATGTGGGCAGGCGGCCTTCCCCGGCTACAACATCGTCACGGGCAACGTCGGGACGTACACCTACAACACCGGCAACGTCAACGGCTGCGCCGATATCACGTTCGCCGCGATGTCGTCGTCGAAGGCGGCCTCGTGCGCGAATGCGAATGGTTACCCGTACGCAGGCGCCTGCCCCTGAAGCGGCGGATCGAACCACCGGCCGAGTGGGGACGCGAGGCGTCCCCCTCGGGGCCGGCCTGCCTCACGTCTCCGAGCGAGGCACGTCGTCGAAGTCGAAACGGTAAATGTCTTCGAGCGGCGTGCCCGGCTTCATGAGGGCGTGCTCCTTCAGAAAGCCCGTGCGGATGTCGTAGACCCAGCCGTGCAGCGTGGGGCGGTTGTGAAGCGCCCAGGCGTGCTGGACGAAGCTCGTCTCGGCGAGGTTCTGCACCTGCTCGGCGACGTTGAACTCGACCAGGCGGTCGAGGCGTTTGTCGACGTCGGCGAGGGTCTCGAGGTCGCGGCGGTGCGCGCGATAGACGTCCTTGATGTGGCGGAGCCACTTGTCGATGAGGCCGAAGGAGCGGTTCGTCAGCGCGTTGCGCACGCCGCCGCACCCGTAATGGCCGCAGACGATGATGTGCTTCACCTCGAGCACCTCGACCGCGTACTGGAGCACCGAGAGCATGTTGAGGTCGGTGTGGACGACGAGGTTCGCGATGTTCCGGTGCACGAAGAGCTCGCCGGGCTCGGTGCTGGTGACGGACTCGGCAGGGACGCGGCTGTCGGAGCAGCCGATCCACAGGTAGGCGGGCGTCTGGGTCGTCGCCGTGCGCTCGAAGTAGTCGGCGCGAATGGCGAGCTTCTCGGCGACCCACGCCTTGTTGCTGAGCAGGAGCTTCTTGTACGCGTCCATCACGATGTCCTCGCCGGCGGGAGCTCCCCATCGGGGCGCTTGCCACGCAGGTTCTTGAATTCAACCTTGATGTCCTTGAACTTCGCGTTCTCGACGAAGTCGTCGAGCACCTCGAACGCGTCCCGATCCACGTGGAGCGCGCGGGTGCCGTCGACGATGAGCGTCGTGCCCTCGGGGACCCTCGCGAGCTTCTCCTTGAGCTCGGCCTTGTGCACGAAGCTGATGTCCTTGTTGAAGCGCAGGAGCGAATAGTTGTCCTGCGAGACCACGATCATCGCCGCGTGCGAGTTCGTGCGGATGACGAAGAAGACGCCGACGGCGAGGCCGATGAGGACGCCCTTGAGGAGGTCGGTGAAGACGATCGCCAGGATCGTCACGATGAACGGGACGAACACGCCGAAGCCCTCGCGCCACATCTGCTGGAAGAGCGCGCGCGGCGCGAGCTTCGAGCCGATGACGATGAGGATGGCGGCGAGCGCGGCGAGCGGGACGTGACTGAGGATGCGGCCGAGGAAGAGGACCGCGGCGAGCAGGAGGAGCGCGTGGAGGATCGTCGACCAGCGGGTGCGGCCCCCGGCATACACGTTCGCGCTCGTGCGCACGACGACCGACGTGACGGGCAAACCGCCGAGCAGGCCCGAGGTGATGTTGCCGAGGCCCTGCGCGACGAGCTCGCGGTTCGGCAGGGCGATGCGCTTGTACGGGTCGAGCCGCTGCCCAGCTTCGAGGGCGAGGAGCGATTCGAGGCTCGCCACCGCGGCGAGCGTCGCGCCCGTGACGTAGACGCGTTGATCCTTGAAAGCGGCCCAGAGCGGGCGCGGCAGCTCGCCGACGATGTCCAGGGGCGAGTGGAGGATCGGGAGCGAGACGAGGTGCCCGTCCTCGCCCTTCAGGTGAAACCCGTTCGTGCCGAGACGAAACGCCTCGTTGATCAAGGTGCCCACGACGACGACGACGAGCGGCGCGGGGATGAGCTTGAAGATCTTGCCACGAGGGACGACGAGTTTGTCCCAGGTGACCAGGAGGACGAGCGAGATGAGCGAGATGACGACGGCGCCGCCGCTCGCGCTGAGGAGCGACTTCACGATGGCGGAGAGGGTGTTCTCCTTGCCGTCGGGCTCGATGAAGCTCATGTCCATCTCGAAGTCGAGGTCCCGGCCGAGGGCGTGCGGGATCTGCTTCAAGACGATGACGATGCCGATCGCCGCGAGCATACCTTTGATGACGGCCGTGGGGACGTAGTCAGCAATGGCGCCGAGGCGGAGGGCGCCGAAGGCGAGCTGGAGGACGCCGCAGAAGATGACGGCAGCGAGGAAGGCCTGGTAGCCGAGGCCATGGATCGCGGTCGCGACGATGACCGTGAGGCCCGCGGCCGGGCCGCTCACGCTGACGTCCGAGCCCGAGACGAAGCCGACGACGATGCCGCCGACGACCCCGGCGACGAGGCCGGCGAGCAGCGGCGCGCCGGAGGCGAGCGCGATGCCGAGGCAAAGCGGTAGCGCGACCAGAAAGACGACCAAGCCCGCGGCCGCGTCGTAGCGGAGGTGGTCCTTCCCGATGTTCTCCTTGAGCGTCATCCCGACCGTCGCATACGATCGTTCCTGTCAGCGAGCCAGGCAGAACATCAGATTTGTGCCCAAAGCTTCGATGTCCTGGACGACGGCGGCCGTTGTGGACCGCCTGGGCCTCCTGTAACGTCCGCGCGCGTTTGACCCCGAAAAACGGGGTTCCAGGAGAAACCGCGCCTATGTCGTTCCGTCGTCCGCGTCCTTCGATGCTCGTGACCCTCGTCCCGGCCGTGCTCGGCCTTTGCTTGGCGGCCGCCGGATGTGGCGGCGGCGGCGCGGCCGCCTCGGACCCGAAGACAGGCGAGGAGGCCAAGGCGGGCGAATCGAAGCCCGCGGGTGAATCGAAGCCCGCGGATGCGGCGGCGGCGCCGGCGGCGCCGGCCGGGGATGTGGCGACGGCGGAGGAAAAGCCCGCCGCGGCTACAGGGAAAAAAGAAAAATTCGCGCTGCCGAACGTGGACCTCGCGACCGGGGAGGAGCGGGAGACGCTGACGCTCGCGGGCAAGGAGCTCGTGGCGGAGGCGTGCCTGCTCGACACGTCGGCGCCGGAGCTGCGGCACGAGTGGTTCAGCCAGGCGATCCGGTCGATGGCGCTCGCCCCGGATGGCGCGCTCATCGTGCTCGATCACGAAAAGAAGGTGCGGCGGTACGTGGTGCAGCCGGGCGAGCGATGCAAGCTCGGGCTGGATCCGGCCTTCGGCAAGGGCGGCGTGCTCGCGTTCCCCGGCGAGCTCGACGATGCGATCGAGGTGCTCGACGACGGCACGATCGTGGGTTTCGAATTCCAGAAGGTCCACAAGTACAAGGACGGGAAGTTCGAGACGCTCGATTGCTCGCTGAAGAGCATCGACGCGAACGGCAAGCGGGGCTGGAAGTCGTTCGCGGACGAGGTCGAGAGCGTCGACCTCACGGCCGAGTGCAAGGCGACGCCGTGGAAATACACGGGCTGGCCGAGCGGCAAAGACAGCAAGGACAAGCCGAACGTGCAGTTCGTGCGCTCGTGGGGGAAGGACGTGGTGGTGGCCGCGTCGGTCGACAGCACGCATTACGTGGCGATCCACGGGGCGGACGGGAAAAAGAAGCTCACGCTCGGCAAGAGCAGCAAGGACACGAAGGACGACGGCGAGAACATCTGCTGGGCGCGCGACGCGGACGCGTGCGCCGGCGGGATTTGCGTAGTCGACTCGAATTGCCGTGACCTCGCGGTGTGGGACACGAAGGGCAAGTACGTGGGGGTCGTCGACATCAACAGGCTGCTCGGCGTGGAGTATTCGTGGCCGGTGGACCTCGTGATGGCGAAGGGCGGCGTCGCGTACATGGCCGCGTCGCACAAGGAGAAGGCGCCCGAGAACCCGCCGAAGGACTACGAGGCGAAGAGCCTGGGGCTGATCTTCCGGATCAAAGGGCTCAACTGACGAAGCGCCCGCCCGCGGGGGGGAGCGACAATCGGGCGAGGGGGTGCTCGGCATAAGAGCGGCCCTCGTCCGTGCTGTCGACATCCAGCCGGAAGTCGTAGTTCTTGAAGGAAAAACGGCGCGGGTGGACGCGGAGGACGGCGCCGCTCGGGGCGCGGTGGATGGACGTGACGCTGTAGGCGTGGCCGTGGGGGATGTCGCGCTCGCGTCCGCCATAGACCGCGCCCGCGATGATGCGGAGCGCGTCGGCGCCGCCGCCCGTGACGATTCGCTCGCTCTTCGCGTCGTGGATGTGGCCGGCGAGGTAGGCGTGGGCGCGGCTCCCGAGGAATCGAGCGAGGTCGCGCTGTTCGGCGAGCCAATCGTCTTCGAGCGGGTGATGGCCGAGGACGAGGACGAGCTCGCGTTCGCGCGCGGCGTCGTTGAGGAGCGCGCGCTGGCGCTGGCCGAGGCGTAACTTGCGCGCGTCGTCGTCGCCGGCGGCGAGGAGCGAGGTGTTCACGCCGAGGAGGCGGAGGGACAAACCGTCGCGGGTGGTCTCGGTGCTCGACCAGAAGAGGTCCCGGCAGGCGGGCGCGAAGGCGGCGGCGAAATCGAGGTAGGCGGCCTGGCGGCGGCGGAGGAGGTCGAGGTCGCCTGCATTTTCGAGGGCGTCGTCGAGGTCGTCGTCGCCGCTGCGGAGGCCGCGGAGGAGGCGTTTGACGGTGCGGTCGGCGTCCATGCCGCGATCGACGTCGTGGTTGCCGGGGACGACGAAGATACGGTCTTTGGTGAGGTCGAGCCGCTGGGCGACGTCGAGCAGCCATTTCGAGGCCTCGGCGTATTGATCGGGCTTGCCGCTCCAGGCGATGTCGCCGGTGACGAGAATGGCGTCCGGGCGCGGGAGGTTTTGGCGCGCGAGGGTGGAGAGGTCGTCGCGGAGGATCGAGAGGATCTGCGATTGGTTGTGGCGGTCGCCGGCGCCCGGGAGGCCAAAATGCAGGTCGGAGAGGTGCAGCCACGTGAAGAGCGGCGCGGCCTCGGGCGCGGGCGCAGAGGCGGATACGGACGCGGACGCAGGAGCGGAGGCGGGCGCGGTGGCGGCGGGCGCGGAGGTCCGGGGCGCGGGCATGGATCCGAGGACGCGGAGGGCGGCGATCGTTTCGGCGCCGGCCTCATCGAGCAGGGATTTCCACGCGGGACAGGTGGCCACGAGGTCGAAGCCGGTCATGAGGGACGCGTAATCGGCGTGGGCGAGGGCGAGGGCGCCGAGGGGGCCGTCGAGGCGGCCGTGGTGCTGGCGAATGAGCTTGGCATGCTCGTCCCAGGCGAAGGCGACCCAGAAGGCATCAACGGGGTTCTGATCGAGCCACGTCTCCCAGGCCTCGTCCGAGGATTTTTCGTCGGATTGCTGGACGTGGAGGTGCCGGCTCAAGGCGAAGAGCCATTCGTTCGCCGCGATCGTGCCCACGTCGGCGAGGAGCACGGGCAACGCGAGGGGGTTTTTCAGGTCGAACGTGAGGTTCGGCAGGCGAGCCTCGGCGTGAATGCCAAGCCTCGGGCGGTGGATGTAGATGAGCCACCAGAAATCGTCCTGTTCGAGGACACGGGCGACATGGGACTCCTCGCCGAGGGCCTGATCCCAAAGGGCTTCCCAGTCGAGCGCGCTGGCCAAGGTGTCGGGGTTTCCGAAGACCGCGGCATAACGACGGCGCTCGGGCGCGGGCACGAGGTCGCGCACGAAATCGCGGCCGAGGGCGGGGCCGAAGGCGCGCAGGAAGGCGCGGCCGAGCGAACGGAAGAAGTCACGCAGGAAGTTTTGCGCGAAGGCGCGGCCGAAGGAGCGGAGGATGTCGCTGCGGAGGTCGCGGCCGAGGGACTGGACGAATTCACGGACGAACGTGGGCTTGGGGTTGCCGGTGAAGGAGCGCGGGAAGCTCCAGGCGAACGTGCGGACGACGGTGCGGACGAAGGCGACGGCGATGTCGTGGACCGTGTCCTCGGGAATGGGCTCGCCCTCGGAGAAGGTGGCGAGCGCGTCCTGGTTGAATCGCACCATCCGCTCGATGATGGGGGCCTCGACGAGGTCGGCGTTGCCCATGCGATCCCGGGCGAGCTTCGGGTGGCGGAGGGTGGTGGTGATCGGCGCGGGTTGCGGGAGCGCCGAGAGGGCCTGCGGGATGTTCCGGAAGGCGAGCGGCGCGGTGAGGGTATGCGTCCAGTCGGAGAGGCGCCAGCCGTAGGGGGATTGCAGGAGGAAATGGACGCGCTCGGGGTAATGCTCGGTGTAGGCGAGGCGCGAGCCGATCTCGGCGCGGATGCGGTCGCGGAGCCAGCGCGCGGCGCCGAGGAAGGGGGCCTCGGAGGGGACGGGGCTCTCGGAGAGGCCGGTGAGCCAGCCGAGGGTGGTGCGGTAGACGGCCGTGCCGCCGAGCGCGGCGAGGGCCGTGGCCCAATGGTCGACGGTGGAACGCTCGTCGACGATGGTGCCGAGCGCGGGTTCGTCGCGGAACACGACGAGGTCGGGCAAAAGCTCGGCGAGGTCGGGGCGGGCGCGAATTCGATCGGCGACGCCGGGGAGGTCGCCGAGGAGCTTGCCTTCGAGGTGGACGGCGGCGAGGGCTTCGGCGGACGTGCCTTTTTCCTGGAGATCGGCGCAGGCGACGCGGAGCTCGGTCCGGAGGTCGGAATCGCCGAACTCGCAGATGTCGTCGAGGACGGCAAAGATATCACCTGAGAAGGCGGGTTTTTGCGCCCAGCGGGCGAGGATGACGGAGAGGATGACGCGCCGGTCGCGCTCGCGGGAGACGAGGCCGTCCCGAATGGCGCGGCCGAGCGTGAGCCAGCCCGGGTGCTCGGGTGTCTTGGCGAGCGCGTCGACGATTTCCCCGAGGAGATCACGGACGAGCTTGCGCCGGCGTTCGCCGCGTTTTTTCGCGAGGACGAACCAGCGCAAAAGGAGGACTTCTTCCCAGGCCCCGTCGCCGAGGTGTTCCCGGACGAACTGGACCTCGTCGTCGTCGTCGACGTCGAAGCTGCCGGCGTAGGCGGCGAGGTATTCCTGGAGGGTGAGGTGCAAAAAGGAGAGCTTGCCGCCGCCGCGGTCGACGAGCAGGCCGACGCGGTCGCAGGCGAAATCGATGAAATCGCGCATCTCCGCGTGAGCGGCCTCGTAGGAGAGGGCGCGCTCTTCGTCCTCGGCGCGCTCGCGGTGGAGCTGGGTCAGGAAATCGAGGGCGTCGTCCCGCGAGAAGAGGCCACGGACGCTGTAGGCGTCGCCGGGCGCGCGGGATTGGACGTGGAGCGCGAGTTTTTCCAGGTATGCGCGCGGCAGTTCGGTGGGGAGGGCGCGGCGCTCGAAGGCGTGTTTTTCCGGGCGCTCCTTGGCGTCGAGCCAGGTGCGGAGGAGCATGTCGACGCATTTTTCGTAGAGCTCGCCGCGCTCCTGGGGCAAATGGCCGAGGAAGCGGTGGACGAAGGCCATGAGCGTGAGCAGGAGCGGGTTCGTGGCGAGGGCGCGGACCTGCGAGGTGCGGAAGACGGCGCGGCGGAGGGAGGATTGCTGGCTCTCGCGGAGGCGATCGTTTTCCCGGATCTGGATGCGGTACCAGCGCTCGATGAAATGGGCGATGTCCTCGTCGGCGAGGGGGCCGATGCGGAGGTGCTCGAATTCGCTCCGCGGGAGCGCGATGTCCGCCGTGTAGCCGTGAATGCGGGAGGTGACCCAGACGGGGCAACGAGGGTAGGCGGCGCGGAATTCACGGACGGCCTTGGCGACGCGGCTCCGGGTGGTGGAGGCGCCGACCTCGTCGAGGCCGTCGAGCAGGACGAGGGCCTCGCCCATGCGCAAGGTGGCCTCGAAGAAGGCAGGATGCGCATTCGGGAGAGAATGGTCCGAGCGGGCGCGCGCGGCGAGGAAATCGACAAGCGTCAGCTCGTTCTTGTGGATTTCGATGGCGTATTCGCGCAGGGAGACGAAAAACGGAATGCGCCGCTGCGAGGGCCGATACCCTTCGAGGGTGACGCCCGGATCCGAATGAAGGAGCGAGAGGAACGCGAGGAGCGTGGTCTTCCCCATGCCGGGATCGCCGAGGATGAGGGCCGAGCTGCCGTACTGGAGGAGGCCCGCCAGCGTGGGCTTTTTCTGGTCGCGATCGTCGGTGATGAACCGGGTGGGGACGAAGAGATCGGCGAGGCGAATGTCGCCGCGGGCGTCCTTCTGGCGGAGGGCATCCGGGGGAAACCCGAGCAAGCTGACGTGCTCGAACGCGCGGGCGATTTTTTCGCGATAAAGGCGGCCGAAGGCGTGGAAGTCGAAGCCATCGTAGCCGGGGAGCAGGGCGCGCGCCTCGGCGGATTCGGGGTAATACCGAGCGAAGAGGGCGGGGACGAGGCGGAGGAGCTTGACGAGTTCGGGCGTCGACCAATGGCGGACGGCGTCGGCCTCATAAAGCGAGATGGAATAAGCCTCGGAATGCGTGGGGTGCGCCTCGACGACATAATGCGCCTGCGGATCGAACCCCTCGCGCTGCGCCCAGGCCGAGACGAGCTCGTCGGAGAGGACCTCGAGCTCCCGCGCGCCCTCGTTCCCCGGCGAGAGCCGCTCCACGAGTGGCGCGAGCTCCACGGCCGCCGTCGCCCCCGGCAGCGTCCCCGCAAACAACGCAACGTCGTCCCGATCCATGGATCCGCCCTCCCCCGAGGACGAATCCTAGCCCACAATCGGAAACATCTCCACGAGCGGCGCCCGCGCCTTGCTCGCCGCCGCGACGATGTCCTTCGTCGAGGCCGCCGCAGAGAGCCGTACGCTCATCCGCAATGGTCCGCCCGTGACCTCGATCCCGCGCGCGAGCAATTCCTCCCGGAAAGGTCCAGGGTTCTTGCGGATCGTGACGCCATACACGCGGACGCCGGCAAACAACGTCTCGGGCGCACCTTCGAGGACGAGCGCGCCGCCCGCGAAGACGAGGACGTCGGTGGCCCCACGCGCGAGGTCGCCCTCCGGCGTGCCCGGATCGAGGCGCTCGGCCGAAAGAAGGGCGCCGCGGCCGTCGGTCGCGCGCGCAAGAGCGTTCATGACGAACGCAGCCCCCGGGCCGTCGAGGCCCGCGAGCGGCGCTTCGAGGACGAGGACCGGAGGATCGGCGACGAGGGCGTGCGCAAGGACGAGCGCGCGGCGCGTCGGGAGCTCGAGCGTGTCGACGGTACGGCGAAGGAAGGCCGAGAGGCCCACACGTTCGAGCGCAGAGGCCGCGAGATCACGCGCCGCGCGGGGAGAGAAACCGGCGAGGCGCGCGCTCCAGGTGACGTAGTCGTGCGCGGTCGTGCCCTTGGGCAAGGGCGGGTCGAGCGGGGCGATGCCCGCGGCGTCGAGGTGCGCGCGCGTGGCGACGTCGAAGCCGGCGACGTGCAAGGTGCCCGCGGCGAGCGAGGCTTCGCCGGGCATGGCCGCGTCGTCGTGGGAGGGCGCGCGCGAGCGGAGCGGGACGGCCGTGAGCGCCGCGAAGAGCGCCTCGGCCTCGCCGGTGCAGAGGACCCGATCGCCGCGCGCGCGGACCGTGAGGCGATCGATCGCAACGACGTCGTCGATCGTGATGCGAGCGTCCTCGGCATGAAGGACAGGCGGAGGCGCGGCGTCGCTCACGGGAGTTCGTCGTCCACGGTCGCCGGAGCGCCGCCGAAGGAGACGTCGCCGACGAGGTCGAGGCGCGCGAGCGGCTTCGTCCCGTCATAGACCATGAAGGGCGCGAGGCCCCGCGCGAGGTCGAGCAAAGCCGGGGGAATGACGATCGGCACGGCCCCCGCTTGCGGCATGATCGCGGCGATGCCGGCGAGCTTGGCGAGCGCGAGGAGGACGTTGTCGTCGTCCTCGGGGAACTCGACGAGCGGCGCGTCGCGCGGGAGCTCGGCGCGCGAGCGGACGTCGTCGAGCGCCTCGCGGAGGCCGCCAATGCGATCGACGAGCTTGCGTTCGAGCGCCTGCTCGCCGGTCCAGACGCGGCCACGCGCGACGGCATCGACGTCCTCGGGCTTCATTTTGCGGCCCTCGGCGACACGCGCGATGAAGAGGTCGTAGAACTGTTTGACCTTCACGCCGAGCTCGATGCGCTCTTCTTCGGTGAAGGGTCGATAGAGGCTCTCGGCGTCCGCGCGGGGTGCCGAGCGGAACTGTTCGAGGCCGACGCCGAGCTTGCCGAGGAGGCCGACGAGGTCGACCTTGCCGTAGAAGATGCCGATCGAGCCGGTGATCGTGGCGCGGTTCGCGAAGATCGGTCCCCCCGCGACGGCGGCGTAATACCCGCCGCTGGCCGCAGACGTGCCCATGGAGACGGCGAAGGGCTTGGCTTTTGCGGTGAGGATCGCCTCGCGAAGGATGACGTCGGCCGCGAGGGAGGAGCCGCCGCCGGTCTCGATGCGGAAGACGACGGCCTTCACGCTCGCGTCCTCCCGCGCGCGCTTGAGCGCCCTCGCGATGGTGTACGAGCCGGCGAGGCGAACGCCGACGAACGGGATCGTCTGGCTCTCGCCATCGACCATGTCACCCGAGAGATAGATGATCGCGACCTTCGAAGGCGTGCCCCACCAGGTGGGCGCATTCGAGGGCGTGGCGTCGTCGATGATGCGCGCGCGGCCGCCCATCATCTCCTCGACGACCTCGTCGATCTCGTCGTCGTACGCGAGGACGTCGACGAGGCCGTCACTCCGCGCCTCGGGCGCGACGAAGGGGCCCTTCGCGATGGTCTTGCGCAGCGCAGAGACGGGGATCCTCCGGCCGCCGCCGACATCGTGCATGTAGATGCCTTCGAGCTGCATCAGGAGGTCCTTGTGGTCCTGGCGCCCGATCTCGGAGGACTCCTTGCGCGTGAACTGCTCGGCCGCGAGCTTGTGCTCGGCGATGCGGACGAAGTCGGCGCGGACGCCGAGTTTGTCGAGGGTACCGCCGTAATACATGTACTGCGAGGAGAGGCCCGCGAAGCGCAGGCCGCCGGCCGGGTTCATGGCGATGCGGTCGGCCTGCGCGCAGACGTGGAGCGATCGGCCTCCCGCGTCTTCGAGGTGGCAAAGGACCTTCTTGCCGCTCGCGCGAAGCAAGCGGATCGCATCGCCGACCTCCTCGGCGTGCGCGAGCGAGCTCGCAGGCTCGGCGCGGAGCTGGAGGACGACGCCGTCGACGTTGCGATCCTCAGCGAGCCGCCAGAGGCGCCGGAGGAGCTGGACGTGCTTGCGGACGCCGGGTGTGCCGTCGAGGCGGATGCGCGCGACGCGCTTGGGCAAGGGCAAGCCCGGCTCGCGGTAGGAGCGCAGCGCGGCCGTCGCGTAATAACCGACGTCGCCGCCGCCGAAGATCGCGCCGCCGCCGGCCTGGAGCATCGCGAGGTTCACGTCGAGGCCGACCATCGCGGTGACGTCGGGGCTCGCAGCGAGGTCACGCACGGAGACTTCACCGCGCAAACGGCCGACGTGCGGGACGTCGAGGCCAAGCGTGGCGCGCGGCGTGACGTCACCGGTGCGCTCGTGGATCGAGGCTTCGAGGCCGAGCTCGGCGTACCTGCGTCCCCAGAAGGGGCGGAACGCGAAGCCGACGTCGTACCGGCGATCGGCGTTCGTGGTCCAGTCGCGCGCGACGGCGGAGGCCGAGAACCAGGTGAAGGGGCGGATCGTGAGGCCGGTCGTCACGCCAAACTGCTCGTCGAGGTCCCGCCGCTCGGCGTAGGACCAGCCGAACGTGGTGCCGATCGAGACCGTGTCGCCGAGGCTCGTCGCGAGCGCCCAGCGCAGCCATCGTTGCGAGGCCGAAGCGCCGATGGGCGTCGTGACGTCGAGAAGATCGACGCGCAGGCCCGTGGACAAACCGAGGATCGGGAGGCCGAGATCAAAGGCATGCCCGTTCGTCGTGCCCGCGCCCGCGCCGGCCTGCGCCATGGTCCAGCGCAGCTCCGCGCCGGGCAAAAACGCGAGGTTCGCCGGGTTGTACGCGATGCTCGACGCATCGTCGCCGGCCGCGACGGGGCGGCCTGGTGCAGGGACGTACGCGCTTTGCGCGTGGAGATCCGACGAGGGCGTGGTGAGCGCGGCGAGGGCGAGGCCCCCGAGGGCCAGGGCGGAGAGCTTCTTCATAAGGTCGAGAGGCGGCGCAACGTCTCGGCCTCGGCGTCGTAGATCTTGCGGATCTCGACCAAGGCCATGCGGCCGGCGAGGGACGAGAGTACGCCAGCCTTGATCTCGATGTCGCCCTCGACGGTCCTGCGCGCGCGTCCCTCGGGCGCCGGTTCGAGGCGGCAGGTGCCCGAAGCGCTGAAATACTTGCGGAATTGCTCGCGCGGGGCGACGGACCAGGAGGCGACGTGGTTGCCGAGCCGATAGACGCAGCGCTCTTCCCAGGAGAGGGCCTCGCGGGCGACGTCGTAGCCGCGAAACATGGCGAGCGGCGCGTTCGCCTGGAACCGAAGGACGCGGCGCAGCTCGCCGTTCGCGATGACGTGCTCGATCGTCTCGACCGAGGCGACGCTCGTGGTCGCGAGGAAGGGGGCCATCATCAAGCCGATGTCGGGCGAGAGGACGGCGAGCTCCAGGGCATCGAGGGGTACGTCGAACTCATGCGTGATCTCGAAGTGCAAATCCGTAGCTCCCTTGCGCGATCCGTACCGGTTGAACGATCCCCTCACCCCCGTGAAACGATGCGCTCCCCCCATCCCCTCGCCCTCACGGGAAAGGGGCGAAGAAGGGTGGAGCCCTTCGATTACGCAAGAATCCCTCGGGCCCGGAGCGCGGCCTCGATCTCGGGCCTGCGCCGCTCGAGCTCGGGTACGTCCTTCACGGGCAAGAAGCGCGACGCAGCCCCATCGCGCGGGACGCGGAGGAACTGCGGATCGAGCGCAGTCGTGATCTCGTTGACGATGCGCTCGAACTGAACCGCCTTCGCCTCGCCGACCGTCTTGTCGACCTCGACGTACGTCCACTTCAGGTCGAGCGAGGCGAGCGCCTGCGCCGAGACGAGGAAGGTGTTCGTGCTGAAGACGGGCATCTGCGCCGGGTCGAAGCCGAGCGGGAGGCGCATTTCTTCGGCGATGATTTTCCGGCCGTTCCAGCGAATCGGGCCGCCGCCCTTGTCGCTGCCGACCTTGTTCACGACCTCGACGGTGAGCGGGCCGCCGTGCGCGAGGTGAAAGCCGAGGATCGCCGGATCGACGGTTGCGCCGAGGTTGTCGAGGTTCGCGATCCACACGGTCTTGCCCCCTCGTTGGATGAAGCGGTCGAGAAGTCCGCTCGCGCGGAGCGCGTCGGGCAGGTCGCCGTGGCCGGTCGCGTAGACGCTCGGCTCGCCGTGTTCGTCCCGGAAGATCGTCCCCTCGTGCGTGAGGCGGAGCGAGACGAACTGCTCGAACGTGGCGACGTCGCCCTTGTCGAGCCGGCCGCCGAGCGCGGCCCGGATCGGGCCTTCGGTGGCCTCGCTCGTCATGAGCCAGAGCGGGCAGGTCGCGCCCGCCCGGCGCGCGAGGGCCTCCATCTCGGCGAGGCGCAGATCGAGGAACGTCGTCCCAGGCAGAGCCTCGACGAGCGCCTTGACGACGCCGCCCATGCGCGTCGCCATGCCGCCAGCGAGCACACAAAGCGCGACCTCGCCCCGCGCGAGCGCCTCGCGGCCGAGCGCCTCGAAGCGCGCATGCTCCGGGCTGCCCGGCGCGGGAGTGTCGACGACGTCCCCTGCGGCGGGGGGAAGCACTTCACCCGCGTAACGATTTCGTTTGTCGCGATCCTGGCCGATCGTGGCGGCCCACGCGGCGAGACGGTCGGGATCGAAGCCACGCGCGCGGAGGCGAGCGAGCAGGGCCGGCGGGAGAGCAGCGATCTCGTCGACGAGCGTCACATAAGCGGAGAAAGCACGGCGCTGGTGTCGAAGCAACCCATCGCGGCCGCGGCTAGCCGTCAGGGTTTTGCGTGGCCGGCCGTGGGGACTCCCACCGCCCTGGAATCCATACGTATTGGACACCGTCGTCGTGCCAGGCGCCCGGAATCCAGAGCATGCCCGGCGCAGGCGGCGCCGTCTTGACCTCCGGCAGGGGCGGAGGCGCGCCCTGCCCCCGCGCCGGGGTCTCGGGTGTGCCGGCGACACACGCCGCGAGGAAGGAACTCAAGAGGAGGCCGAGCAAGCGGGCTGTTCGATTCATCCGTGAAGCACCATCGCCCACACGTCGTAGAGGGCGTGCGTCCAGACCGCAGGCGCGAAGCCGCGGAACACGTAGATCGCCGTGAGGACCAGGCCGCAGACGGCGCGGAAGACAAACGATTGGACGTCCCACGAATCGCCGAGCGACCCCACGTAATGCCAGGCCGAGAACGCGACCGCCGCGACGCCGGCCCAGAGAAGCGTGAGCACGAGGCGGCGGATCCCCGGGCCGAAGATCGCCTTCACGACGAGCGCACCGAGGCCGAAGATCCCGGCGCGGAAGGCGATCTCCTCGTAGAAACCGGCGCCCATTGACATGACGACGCCCGAGAAGACGCCACGCGTCTCGACGCTCGGCCCGAGCGTGAGTGAACCGACGATGTACGAGGCCGCGAACCGCATGAGGATCGCGTAGAGCGTGCCTTCGAGGGCGATGAGCGCGAAGCGCTTGCCTTCGAGCGCGCGCTTCTGCCCGGTGGCGGCGAGGACGACGACGAACGCGATGCCAATCGCGACCGTGAGCCCCGCATACGTTGGCAGGCTGTTCTTCGCGAGCGCCGAGAGCTCGGCCGTGACGGGATCGGCGGCGTTCCGCACGGGGAGGAAGACGACGCCGAGGTGGTAGAGGAGAAAGATGGGGAGCGTCAGGCCGAGGTCGGTCCAGGCGTCGCTTTTCTCCGGGACTTTGCCCGGTTCTTCCTTCGCCTTCGCCTCGTCCGCCATCAGGAGGGCCTCAGCCGGTAGACGATGAACACGACCTCGGCGACCCAGATCATGATGTTCATCATGAAGGGGACGTCGCGCAGGATCTCCTGCGTGGGGCTCTCGGCCTTGGGGCGGCTCACGACGAGCTGGAGGAAGCGCACGACGCCGAAGAGCGGGTGAATCGTGGTGGCCCAGAGCCAGGGGTTCTGGAAGAAGCGCTGCGTGTCGTGGTCGAGCGTGTACGCGAGGTACGTGCCGATCGTGGCGATGCCCGTGATCGCGAGTGCGACGGTGAGCGCCTGCGGCGAGTAGGCCTCGAGCGCTGCGCGCTGCTTGCCGGCGTTCGCGGCCGACGCGAGTTCGTGGCGGCGCTTGCCGAAGCCGAGGAAGAGCGCAAGGAGCGCGGTGCACCCGACCATGAAGCCGGAGATCGGCGTGTTCGTCGCGAAGCCGCCGGCGAGGACGCGCAGGACGAACCCGAGGGCGATGAGGCCGACGTCGACGTACGCGATCTTCTTCAGGCCGAAGGAGTACGCGACGTTCTGCGCGAAGTACGCGAGCGCGACGATGAAGAACTTGATCGGCCCGAGCAGCGCGCCGCCGAGCGCGGTGAGGACGAGTGCGACGGCCATCGTCTTGGCGACCGAGACCGGGACCTGGCCACTCGCGATCGGCCGGAAGCGCTTCACCGGGTGCACCCGGTCGGCCTTGGCGTCCACGATGTCGTTCATCGTGTAGACCGCGCCGGCGAGGAGGCAAAACACGCCAAACGCGCCGATCGCGCTCTTGATGATCGACGGGTGCGTGAGGTGCTTGGCGAAGACGACCGGCGCCAGGACGAAGAGGTTCTTCACCCACTGGCTCGGTCGGACCGTGCGGATCATCCCGCGGACACGCCAGAGGACGCTGCCCTGTTTCGAGGGCGGAAGGAGCGGTGTCGGCTCCGAGAGCGGCGCGCTCGTCCCGGATACCTCCAGGGCGGCGCCGCCCGGAGCCGGGGTCAAAGCGAGCGCGTCGGCCTCCGCGGAGGAGGCGTTCCGACGCTCGTCGTCATCGTTCGAAGGGGCCCGAGAAGGACCGGGGACGGCCACGACGGCGGAGCATACATGCGGCCCGGGGGTCGGGCCACACGAGTGCGGAAAGGAAGCCCGGCAGGGGGCGAGAGCCGGGAAGGACGGCCGCCTCGGTACCCCGTGCTTCAGAAATCAGGAGGTTACCGCGGGCGCCTCCGATGATCGTGCTAGCATCAGCCCCAATGACGTCGGCGCTCTCGATCGCGCGGGAAACGACGCCCGTGCTCCAGGAGCTCCGCTCCGCGGTGGAGCAGGCCCTCGAAGGAAAGCCGGAAGCCGTCGAGCTCGCGCTCATCGCGCTGCTCGGGCGCGGCCATGTGCTGATCGAGGACGTGCCCGGCGTCGGCAAGACGACGCTGGCGCGCGCCCTCGCGAAGGCCGTGGGCGGCGAGCTCCGGCGTGTGCAGTTCACGAGCGACCTTCTGCCGAGCGACGTGCTCGGCGTGAGCGTCTTCGATCAGCGCACCGGGCAGTTCGTCTTCCGGCAAGGCCCGATCTTCGCGAACATCCTGCTCGCCGACGAGATCAACCGCGCGAGCCCGCGGACGCAGTCGGCGATGCTCGAAGCGATGAACGAGGGGCAGGTGTCGGTCGACGGCGTGACGACGCCGCTCCCCGATCCGTTCTTCGTGCTCGCCACGCAAAACCCGCAGGACTTCGCAGGCACCTTCCCGCTGCCGGAGTCGCAGCTCGACCGGTTCATGGTGCGCATCCGGCTCGGCTATCCGCCGCCGCACGTGGAGATGCGCCTCTTGCTCCAGAGCGGCGACGGGGACCGGATCAAGGCCGTGCCGCAGGTGCTCGAACCTTCGGCGCTCGTCGCGCTCCAGCGCGAGGTGGATCGGGTGGAGCTCGACGCGTCGCTCGCGACGTACCTGCAAGCCGTGCTGTCGGCGACGCGCACGAACCCGACGCTCTCGCTCGGCGCCTCGCCCCGCGCCGGGATGAACCTCGCCCGCGCCGCGCGGAGCCGCGCCGTTCTGCATGGGCGAACCTACTGCATCGCCGACGACATCCACGACCTCGCGGTGCCCGTGCTCGCGCACCGGATCCGCCTCGCCGCGCACGCCGAGGGCTACATGCCGAGCCGCGACGAGTGCGAGAACGCGGTGCGGGACATCGTCGCGCGGGTGCCGGTCCCGCTCTGAGCGAGGCGCGCATGGTGGCGGACCGGAGGCAGGCCGAGTCGCTCGCCGTTCGAGGCGACAAACCGCCCCGGGACAGCCGCGTCACGAGGCCGGAAGCAACGCCGCTGCCGACCGTGCCCGGCGCGCTCGCGCCGCTCCCGGGAGGCCCGACAGCAAACTCGCCGCGCGCGGACAACGCCCTCACGCGGTTCTGGCGCTCGTTTTTCAGCTTCAAGATGCCGCGGCGGCTGAAGTTCACCCGCGAAGGAAAATACTTCGTGGGCATCACGCTCGGCGTGGGCTTCGCGGCGATCAACACGGGCAACAACCTGCTGTACCTGCTGCTCGGGATGCTGCTCTCGCTGATGGTCGTGTCGAGCGTGATGAGCGAGCTGTCGCTGCGGACGCTGACCGTGACGCGAAGGCTGCCGACGCGGGCGCAGGTGGGCCGGGCGCACCTCGTGGAGATCGAGGTCTACAATCACAAGAAGCGCATCCCCTCGTACGCGATCGAGGTCGAGGATCTGCGCGCCGGGCAGCCCGCGGACAAACGCTGCTTTTTCCTGAAGATCAGCCCGTCGAGCGCGCAGGTCGCCGCCTACCGGCGCACGCCCGCGCGCCGCGGCCGCGATCGGCATACGGGCTTCCGCATCGCGACGCGTTTTCCCTTCGGGCTCTTCGAGAAATCCCGCGAGGTCTCGGCCGACGGGGAGCTCGTGATCTACCCGGCCGTCGATCCGGTGCGCCTTCCGCCCGAGGATCGGGGCCGCGCGCTCGGCGGCGTGGGCACGGCGGGGCGCGGGACGAGCGACGAGACGTACGCGCTCCGGCCGATGCGCGAGGGGGACGATCCGCGCGACATCTACTGGCGGAAGAGCGCGATCACGAACCAGATGGTGCTGCGCGAGCGGGCGCGCGAGACGCGGCCCGACGTGCGGCTCGTGATCGACGTGGTGCGGCCGAAGGGCTCGGGCGACGTGTTCGCGCAGCAGTTCGAGAAGCGGATCCGCGAGGTGGCCTCGCGCGCCGTGGCCCACATCAAGCGCGGCGACGGCGTCGTGGTGGCGACGAACCTCGGCGAGGAGGCGCGCGGCGATAGGAACATCGGCTCCGATCGGATCCTCCGGTTCCTCGCGCTGCTCGACGCCGTCGATGAGGAGCGGGTGCAGGAGATCCAGGAGCGCCGCGGGCTCGCGCGGGGCGGGCCTTCGCGGACGAGCGGAGGGCACGCATGAGGTTCGGGCTCGTTCACCGGGTGATGACCGACGCGCTCGCGGTGCTCGGCATCCTCGCGCTCCTCGCGAGCGGGCAGTTCGGGCCCTGGGTGAGCGGCTCGCTCATCGGCGGGCTCGTCATCGCGCTTCTGATCCGCGACGTCTGGGAGAAGTACCCGGCGCTCAAGCACTTCGACGCGATCACGCTGATCGGCGTGCTCGCGCTGCAGATCGGGCGGCTGCTCTTCGATCCGAACGCGAACGTGCTCGATGTGGTGATCGAGTTCGCCGCGGCGCTGCAGATCATCCGGCTCGCGACGCGCAAGGGCGCGGCGCACGACCAGCAGGTGATCGTGCTCGCGCTCCTGCACCTGATCTCGGGCACGGTGCTCGGCGGGGGCCTCGGCTACGGGCTCTGCTTCCTCGGCGTGATCATCGTGGCGCCGGGCGCGCTCGTGCTGAGCCACCTGCGGCGCGAGGTCGAGGGCAACTACCGGCAAGGCGCGCGGGATCGCACGGGCCTACCCGTCGACGTGCCGCGCATCCTGCGCTCGCGCCGCGTCGTCGGTCGCACGTTCCTCGGCGTGACGTGCCTGCTCTCGGTGCCGATCTTCGTGTTCACGGCGCTGCTCTTCGTGCTCTTTCCGCGCGTCGGGCTCTCGCTCCTGCTGCTGAACCGCGGGCACTCGGGCCGCGTGATCGGGTTCTCGGGACGCGTCGACCTCGGCGAGGTGGGCGTGCTCCGCAGTGACCCGACGCTCGTCATGCGCATCGAGATGCCGAACCTGCCGGATCCGCCGCCCGCGCGGATCCCGCTGCACCTGCGCGGCGCGGCGCTCGACGCGTACGACGGGCGCACGTGGACGCAGAGCGAGTCGTGGAAGCGCGCGGCGGAGACCGAGGCGGGCATCGTCCCGATCGACGACCGCTGGCCCGACTCCGCGCTTGATCCGGTGATGCGGATCGACCTCGAGCCGATCGACCCGCCCGTGATGTTCCTGCCGCCGTACGCCTCGGGCCTGCGGCTGCGGACGCGCGCGACGGTGGCGCCCGAGCCGCAGGCGATGGCCTTCAAGGGCCCCGAGGGCGAGCTCCGCTACCAGCCCATCGACGACCGCGGCATCAAGTACGACGTCTTCCTCTCGCGCAAGAAGACCCCATCGTTCCGCAAGCTGCCGAGCGGCGAGCGCTGGAAGTACCTCACGCTGCCGCGGAACATGTCGACGCGGATCCGCGATCTCGCCGCGGAGTGGACGAAGGAATCGACGAACCCGCTCGACCGGGCCCGCGCGATCGAAAATCATTTGAGGACCGACTATCGGTACGACCTCGCCTCGCCGTCCGGCAAGGACCCGCAGCCGCTCGACCACTTCCTGTTCGAGTCGAAGCGCGGGCACTGCGAGTTCTACTCGACCGCGATGGCCATCATGCTGCGCACGCTCGACGTGCCGACGCGCAACGTGACGGGCTTCGTCGGCGGCAGCTACAACCGCTTCGGCCGGTTCTATGCCGTGCGCCAGGGCGACGCACACTCGTGGGTCGAGGCGTGGATCGACGAATACGGCTGGCTCACGTTCGACCCGACCCCGCCCGCCGACGCTGCGCCGAAGAGCGAGATCGTCGGCGTCTGGGCCTACCTGCGCGACCTGATCGAGGCGACGAGCCAGCGCTGGGATCGGCACGTGGTGAGCTACGACCTGAGCCAGCAGGTGGGGCTCTTGAACAGCCTCACCTCGCGCTACCGCCGCGGCGGGTCGAAGGGCACGGACGGGCCGCGGGGCCGCGCGGGCCTCCTCGTCGCGGCAGCGATCGTCGCGACGGCCGGCGGCGCGGCGCTCTGGATGCGGCGGAAGAAACAACGCGCGGCCGCAGCCTCGCGCGGAGCGGATCCTCGCTCGGCGAGCGCGGTGCTCGCGACGTCGCTGTACGAGCTCCTCGACGCGGCGATGGGCGCGCGGGGCGTGGGCCGTTCGCCGAGCGTGCCGCCGCTCCGGCATGCGCAGGCGCTCGTGTCGATGTCGCATCCGCTCGCGGAGGAGATCCTCGATCTCACCGAGATCTACATCGCAGCGCGGTTCGGAGGCGTGACGATCTCCGACGAGGATCGGCGAAGCTTCGAGCGGCGCGTGAAGTCGATCCGTCAGCCGGAGCGGCCGAGCCAGCAGGCCGTGACGTCGCCCGCGTCCTGAGAGGATCGTCGCGTCAGGGCGCGCGGGACGCCGAGATCCCCGGCCGGCGCGGCGCGCGCGCGTTGGCGGCGACCATCATCGCCTTCGCCAGGATCACGTGCTTGATCGAGGCGCCCGTCAGGCCCACCTCGCCCGGCGCGAGGCGACCGACCTCATCGAGGAACGCTTGCGCTGCGTCGTGCTCGCCGAGCATCGAGAGCACCGCGCTCTGGTCCCGCAGGGTCCCTGCCACCACCGTCGACGTCGCCGTGTCCGGCACGATCGGCGCGGCGATCGCGGCCATCACGCGCTGGATCGGCCGGAGCGATGCGGTCGTCGAGAGCTTGCGGTCCGAAGGCCCGAGCGGCTGCGGCGCATACTCCAGCCAGCATCCGTCCACCGTGAGGTGCGAGACGAGCCGACGCGGCCAGCTCCGCTCGATCTCCGCGTGCAGCGGCCGCACGTCGGCGAGCTTCGAGAGCGCGTACTCGCTCGGCTGCCCGGCGAGCGCGTAGTCCCGCAGGAGCGGCTCGATCTCCGGATCCACCGCGAGCAGGCTGAGCGCCACGCGCCCGCGGTGCAGGAGCCGCTCCGGGACGATCAACACGTCGGGCCGCTCGCCGCGCAGGAGCCGCGCCGCCCAGAGCCGGAACGCGAGCGCCGGCGAGCGCACGAGGATCGCCGAGCTCGGCTCCAGCCGGCCGAGCGCGCCGTCCGTCCACTCCTCGGCCGCGAGCTGCTTGCCACGATCCGCGACGTAGCCGGCTTCCTCCGAGGAGAGCGCGACGAGCGTCACGTGAAAGACCACGACGAGCACCGCGCCGCTCTTCGCCATCGGCAAGCGCAGCTCGAGCAGCTTCTGCGTCACCGCGCAGACGCCGAGCGCCGAGCACACGGCGAGCGCGGCCACGGCGAGCGCGCGGACCGGCGTCATCGGATCGGCGTAGAGCGCGGCGAAGGCACGCGCTGGGATCAGCGTGTCAAACGCGACGAACGCGACGAGCGGCGCGACGAGCCCACGCGCGCCGGGCGTGAGGAGCGAGACGACGGCCCCGCCGAGCGCGATCAGGAGCGACGCCACGCCGACCTCGCGCGCCCACGCCGCGAGGCTCGAGAGCCGCGGCCCGGCCACGTCGAAGCCCGTCAGATCCGCGGCCGAGAGCGCGCGACCCACATCGGCAAACGCCCGCGGCGCGAGCGGCCGGACCACGAGCGGCACGAGCAACAGGAGCGCGACGGCCGCCATCGACGCGAACGAGATGGCGACGAGCTTGCGCGATGGTATCGGCGACGGCTCGATCCCCGCCGTGTTGCCGAACGGGAGCCGCTCGGCGATCGGCGTCGCGAGCACGGCAAAAACCGCAGCGAACGCGGCGGGCGGGCTCTCCGCGAGGGTCGCACCCGCGAGCGCGCCGAAGAGCACGGCGCCGCGCACCGCGAGCGCGCCTTCCGCGCGCAGCGCCGAGGTCCCCGCGAGCAGCGTCCCCAGCGCGAGCGCGACGGCGATCATCGCGCCGCCGCCGACCGTCGCCTCGCGTTGAAAGACCGGCGAGAGTGCGGCCGTCAGCGTCCCGAGCGCCGCGAGCGCCGAGGCGAGCGTCGGCCCGGCGCCGTGCGCCCGCAAGAGCCGCCGCGCGAGGCCAAAGAGCAGGATCGACGCAACGCCCAGCGCGATCGCCCCGCCGAGCGCGGCCCGAAACGTCCGCGGGCCGAGCGGGAGCAGGCCGAGCGCCTGCGTCAGCGGCGTCGACGCGCCGCCTCCGACGCCGACCGCGAGCAGCCCGAGATCGCGCAGCGCTGGTAAATCATCTCTCCACTGCCCGCTGCCCGCCGCCCTCATGAGCGCGAGCCCGAACGGCAACGCCACGGCCACGAAGCGCAGGACGCGCTCGTGCCATGCGAGGCGGGTCTCGACGGGCGCGGGGGACGAACGAGGCTTCGGCACGGGTCTCTCGTGCCAGGGACCACCGGAGACGGCCAAGTTTCGGGCCGCCGCGCCCCGCTTCGGCCGTCCGTTCGGCGGAGCCGTACGATTTACGGTTTTTCGCTGCGCGAATCTCCGTCGGCCCGAGTTAGGCTGGCGCCGCCCAACATGGCAAGCGCGGCGCGTGTCCTGGTCATCGACGACAGCCCGACCATTCTGAAGGTCGTCAGCGCCATCCTGGCCCGCAACGGCTACGAGCCTACCACCGCCCGCGACGGCGTGGCGGGGCTCGAGCTCATCCGAAAAGGCCCGAAGTTCGACCTCGTCCTGCTCGACTTCGTGATGCCGCGGATGAACGGCTACCAGTTCTGCCGCGAGCTCCGATCGGACGCGACGCACCGCACCTTGCCCGTCGTGCTGATGAGCGCCAAGGGCGACAAGATCCGCGGCACGTTCGTGCAGCAAACGGGCGCCGTCGACGCGATCACGAAGCCCTTCGACGCGCGCGCGCTCGTCACCGTGGTCGAGGGCGCGCTCGCCAAGACCGCCGAGGGCCGCTCGCCGCGCCCCGTCCCCGAGGGCCAGAAGATGCCCGAGGAGGAGGTGCTGCCGGTCGAGAGCATGCGCCCGAGCATGCACATCCGGCACGCGCGGCAGCGCGCCAGCGTGGAGTTCGCGCAGCAGGTCGCGAACGCCGTCGTCCCCGCGATCCTCGCCATCTCGCCCGAGGACCGCGCGAGCGAGGCCGCCGTCATGGCCGCCGTCGCGCGCGCGATGACGCCCGACATCCTCGCCTCGCTCTCGCTCACGGTGAAGGACCTCGACCCGGGAGACGGCGTGCGCGAGGCGATGAGCGGTGACCTCTCGGTCGTCGCGCTCGCCGAGATCCTCCAGGTGCTCGGCATGCAGCGCCAGACGGGCGTCCTGCACGTCACGAACAACCGCACCTCGATCACGATCTCCATGCGGCAGGGGCAGATCGACTTCGTGCAGTCGCGCGGCGCGACCGAAGAGTACCGCCTCGGCCGCTACTTCCTGGAGAAGGGCGCCCTCTCGCGGGACCAGCTCGACACGCTCCTCGCCGATCTCCGCGGCTCGAACAAGCTGCTCGGCGAAGAGGTCGTGGCCCGCGGCATCGTCACGCGTGAGGAGCTCGTCGACATCCTGACCAAGCAGTCGAGCGAGCTCATCTACGACATGCTCCGCTGGCCGTATGGCCGCTTCTCCTTCACGAAGGAGCCGTTCCGCCCCGAGGCCGACATGGCGAAGCTCACCCTCGGCGTGAGCGCGCTCGTCCTCGAAGGCTTCCGCCGCGTCGACGAGTGGCGGCTCATGGAGGGCACGATCCACTTCGATCAGGTGCCCGTGATCGATCAGTTTGCGCTCGAAGGACTTTCGCCCGGCCAGCTCGCGCGGCCCGAGCGACTCGTGCTCGACGCGGTGAACGGGCAGCGCACGGTGAGCGAGGTCGTCAAGGAGAGCACCGTCGGCTCCTTCGACGCGGTGAAGATCATCTACCAGTTCTTGCAGTCGCGCGTCCTTCGTACGAGGTAGGCGTGTGCGACGCGGGGGCGTGCTCGTGAGGGTCTCGGTCGCGAAGGACGGACGCTTCGTGCTCGTGCCGGCGGAGGTCGTGCGCGGCGTCTTCGTGCTCCCCTCGATCACGCCCGTCGAGGGACTGCGCAAGCCTGCCGCGGGCGTCGCGCTCGCGAACGGCGAGGTCGTCACGGTCCTCTGCATCGACGAGGAGGGGCTCTCGCCGTCGTCGCAAAACGAGCGCACGACGGCCGTCCTCTGTGACCTCGGCGGCGAGCCCGTCGCCATCGTGGGCCGCGCGGTCGAGTCGTCGGGTCTCTTCGAGGTGGCGCGAGACGGGTTCGTGCGCGCGGGCGAGACGGATGCCGCGATCCTCGACGTCGCGGCCCTCCGTCGCGAGGCCGAGGAGGCGATCTGGACGGCGCGCACGGCGGTGCTTCGTTCGCCGGAGGTCGCGTCGTGAGCGCGCCGCGCAGGCGAAGGTGGATCGACGTGCTCCGGCGCGCGGCCGAGCCTGCGAGCGCGACCGAAACGCCCGCGGACATCGACACGGCGCTCTGGTCGGCGCACGGCGAAGCGCAACGCGCCGTGACCGAGGCAGCCGAGGGCGCGCCGCGCCTGATGGACGCCGTCACGCGGCAACGCGCCTCGGTCGAGGGCGTCTCCGAGCGCGCTGGCGCGATGGCCGCGCACGCCGAGGGCCTCACGCTCGCGGCCACACGCGTCGCCGATCTGTTCGAGCGCCTCAGCGTGATCGCGCTGAACGCGGGCCTCGAAGGCGCGCGCACGCCGGAGCCCCAAGGCAAGGCGCTGCTCCTCGTCTCCGAGGAGATCCGCACGCACGCCGCGCGCGGGGCCGATGCCACGCGCGACCTCGTCGCGGTCGTCGAGGAGATGGCCGCCGAGACGAGCCTGCTCCGCGGCGAGCTCACGAGCGTCCTCATGGCCGCCGACGAGACGGGCGGCTCCGCGCGCACGCTCGGCGACGCCGCTGTCCGCGCGGGCGTCGCGCTCGTCGACGTCGAGAAGCACCTGCGCCGCGCCACGGGCATCGATCCCGAGGTCGCGCGGGCCGTCGCGCTCGCGGCCGAGCATGCGCGCGGCCTCCTCTCGGCGCTCTCCACGCTCCGCGCCACCACCCCTGCGCGCCCGCTCCTGCTCGGCGCGCTCCGCCCCGTGCTCACGCCTCTCTCGCGCTTGCTTGGCGAGCT
Source organism: Polyangium sorediatum (assembly GCF_029946465.1). Lineage (NCBI taxonomy): Bacteria > Pseudomonadati > Myxococcota > Polyangiales > Polyangiaceae > Polyangium > Polyangium sorediatum. The sequence continues at coordinate 60,894 of NZ_JARZHI010000028.1, read as the reverse complement.
CGGGGACGAAGGTCGTGCAGGGGAAGCCTCGCCCGGATCGCCACAGGGCGACGACGGTGGGGCCTCGTCGTGACGGCGGATCGCGAGATCACCCGCCTCCTCCTCGAAGAGATCCAGCGCCACGCCCCTGCGCTCGACGGCGACGCGCTCGACGACGCCCCGCGACGCGCGATCCACGCGCTGAAAGGATCGGCCGGCGTCGCGGGCGAGCGCGCGCTCTTCGACGCGCTCGCCCGGCTCGAACGACGCCTTGTCGACGGCGACGCCACGGCCCTCGGCGACGCGCGCGCGGTCCTCTCCATCGCGGGCGACGCCCTCGCCACGGGCCGCCCCATCCCGGCGCCTGCCTGGCCCGAGCCTCCGTGGGATCTCCGCGGACGCCCGGCGCCGCCCGAAAAACGCGCGCGTTATGCGGCGGAAATGAGCGATCGCCTCGCGCGGGTCGACGAGCTCCTCGCGGGTGAGCTCCCCGAGCCGCACGCCATCGCCGGCATCTTCCGCGAGGTGCACGCCATGAAGGCCGCCGCGCTCGCGGCCGGCGACGACGCCACCGCGTGGTTCTGCCATGGCCTCGAAGATCGCGCGCGCGACGCGAGCCGCAGCGACGTCGAGGCGCGCCGGGCCATCGGCGAGATCGCGCGCTGGCGGGGCCTGCTCGGCGAGCTCGTCGCCGCGCCCGATCGTGCGGTCGAAGTCCTCCGCCGCCTCGCGTACGGCGCTCGTTCGAGCTCGCAGCCCCCGCCCTCCTACAGCACGCCTGAGCCGCCTCCGCACAGCACCCCCGAGCCCTCGCTCGATCCTCGCGCCGCGCGCCTCTCCGGCGACACCCTCCGCGTCTCCACCGCCGCTCTCGATCGCCTCCTCGATCGCGTCCGCTCCCTCGAACGCACCGAATCCACCATCGCCGCGGCCGGCCGTGAGCTCGGCGTCCTCGCCACCCGCGCGCGTCGTGTCCGCAGCTCCCTCGCCGAAAGCCGCGGCCCCCACGACGCCCTCCCTCGCCGCGCGAAACGCCTCCGCAAGGCCACCGCTGCCGTCGCGGCCCTCTCCGACGCCCTCGACGCCGAGGCGTCCACGCTCCTCGGCATCGCCGAGCGCTCGCGCTTCGAGGCGGCCTCTGCGCATGCCGACATCGCGCTCATGCGCACCACCACCGTCGCGACCCTCTTCGATCGTGTCGTCTCTGCGGCGATCGCGCAGGCCCGCAGGCTCGGCCGAGACGTCCGTGTCCTCGCGCGCGGCGGCGAAACCCTCATCGATCGCCGCGTCGCCGAGGGCCTCTTCGACCCGCTCCTCCAGCTCGTCCAGAACGCCATCGTCCACGGCATCGAGCCCGAGACCACGCGCGCGCATCACGGCAAACCTCCTGCCGGCCGCGTCGAGATCCTCGCCGAGCAGCGCGGCGCCTCGCTCCGCATCGTCGTGCGGGACGACGGCGCAGGTGTCGACATCGAGCGCGTGCGTTCACGCGCCGTCTCACGTGGCGCCATCGCCTCCGCGCGTGCTGTCACGGCCGATCACAAAGCGCTCCTCGGCTTCCTCTTCGTCCCGGGCTTCACCTTGCGCGAAAGCGTCGACCTCCTCGCGGGCCGTGGCCTCGGCCTTGGCCTCGTGCGTGAGTCCGTGCGCCGCCTCGGCGGCACCGTGCGCCTCGCGAGCCGACCTTCCGAGGGCCTCACCGCCACCCTCGACGTCCCGCTCGAGCGTGGCCTCGTGCGTGTCTTGTGGGTCCGCGCGGGCGAGGCCGTTTATGCGATCCCGGCGCGCCTCGTTCGACGGATCGCCTTTGGCGCCGACCTCCCGAACACGCTCGCGTTCCCGCTCGCGGCTTGCGTGCGTGGGCTCGGCGCGCTCGAGACCGGCGAGGCGCTTGGCCCCGACGATGGACCTTCGTACCTCCTCGAGCTTGATCCGGGCCGCGAGGACGAGCCTTCCTTCTTCGTCTCGGTCACGTCCGTCGGCGAGATCGAGGAGACCTCGCTCCATGCGGCTCCGCCGCTCGTCGCGCTCGCGGGCCCGTACAACGGCGCGATCGTGCGAGGCGACGCCGTGCGCTTGTGCCTCGACGTCCACGCGCTGGCGGAGCTCGTGTACCTGGTGCAGGGACGGCGCGCGCCCTGACGCGCTCTTCGTTCCTGGTTCCTGTTCGTGGCTGGCGGAGAGAGAGGGATTCGAACCCTCGGATCAGTTTCCCGATCGCACGCTTAGCAAGCGTGTGCCTTAAGCCACTCGGCCATCTCTCCAGCCTCCAGACGACGCATCCATCGGCCGCGACCCTTGGGTCGGACGGCCTGGGACGCACGCCCAAAGCGCCACCGAGGTAGCACGGCTCCTCCTCCCGAGCCAACCCCAAACGGGAAGGGCTGCACGTTTCACGATGCTTTTTGTCCCGGCGGGGGCTTCGCGTCAGCGCGCGGCCCTCGGCGCCCGGCCGCGGAGGATCAACGAGAGGAGCGCCTTGACGTCGCGGTGCGCCTCGATCGGGTGCCGCAGCGGCTTGTCCGGATGCACCTCGTACAGGTTCCGCCGCCCCACCCGCTCTCGTGTCACGAACCCCTCCCCTTCCAGGTCCGTCACGATCCGTTGCACCGCGCGCTCCGTGATCCCCACCCGCTCGGCCACGTCGCGCAGCCGCACCTCCGGATCCTCGGCCAGACAGAACAGCACGTGCGCGTGGTTCGTCAGGAATGTCCACCCCGGCGCTTCTTCGGGTGGGGCCGCGCGACGCCTCGACGGCGCACGGGCCGCGCTCCCCGACACGCGACGTTCGTTTCGTGATTTCTTGATCATGCACGACCGGCGCTCGCCATCGGGCGCGGCGCCCCCCGCGAGTGGAATGGTAAGTCATGAATCGGCGCGACGCCCATCACCTCCGCGCGCTGCGCGTGCCCTCTCGCCTTCGCATGTCCCCTTCCCTACGGAGACGTCGAAAAGACTTCCGTTCCGCGACGCGCCCGGGCTCTACTCGAACCCGGGCCGCCTGGGAGGTGCCGCATGGCCGATCGCAAGGACATGCCTCATGTGGTGATCGTCGGTGGTGGATTCGGCGGGCTCAACGCCGCCATGTCGCTCGCGGGCGCGCCCGTCCGCGTCACGCTCGTCGACCGCACGAACCACCACCTCTTCCAGCCCTTGCTCTACCAGGTCGCGACCGCGGGCCTCTCGCCGGCCGACATCGCGGTCCCCATCCGCTCGGTCTTCTCGCGCCAGCGGAACGTCCGTGTCCTCCTCGCCGAGGCGAACGGCGTCGACCTCCCGGGCAAGCGCCTTTTGCTGGACAAGGGCGAGCTCCGCTACGATTACCTCGTCCTCGCCGTCGGCGCGACGCACAACTTCTTTGGCCACGACGAGTGGGGCACGCACGCGCTCGGCCTGAAGACGCTCGACGAGGCGCTCCGCATTCGCGAGCGAATGCTCCTCGCGTTCGAGGGCGCCGAACGCACGACGGACCCCGAGGCACGCAAGCGCCTTTTGACCTTCGTCGTCATTGGCGGCGGCCCCACGGGCGTCGAAATGGCCGGCGCCTTCTCCGAGCTCGCCACGCACGTCCTCTCCAAGGATTTTCGCGCCATCGACCCCTCCCAGGCCCGCGTCGTCCTCGTCGAGGCCGGCCCGCGTATCCTCGCGGCGTTCCCCGAGGACCTCGGAAAACGCGCCGAGGCCCAGCTCGCCTCCCTCGGCGTCACCGTCGAAAAAGGAAGGCCCGTCGCGCGCATCGACGACGATGGCATTGCGTTCGGGGATGGCGAGCGTATCGACGCCGCCACCGTCGTCTGGGCCGCGGGCGTCCGCGGCACCAAGCTCTCGCGTGCGCTCGGCGTCGAGCTCGACCGCGGCGGCCGGGTCAAGGTCTCCTCCGATTGCTCCCTCCCGGACCACCCCGAGGTCTTCGCGATCGGCGACATGGCCGCTTGTCGCGACAAGAACGGCGTCGACGTCCCCGGCCTCTGCCCTGCAGCCATTCAACAAGGCCAATACGTCGCGCGCACCATTCGCGCCGAGATCCGGGGAAAACCGCGCGAGCCTTTTGCGTACCTCGACAAGGGCACGATGGCCACCGTCGGCCGCAAGCGCGCCATTGCGATGATGGGAAAACTGGAGCTCGCGGGCTTCCTCGCCTGGCTCGCGTGGATGGCCGTCCACGTCTTCTTCCTGATCGGCTTCAAGAACCGCTTCCTCGTCATGTTCAACTGGATCTGGCAATACTTCACGTGGAAGCGCGGCGCGCGGCTCATCACCACGCATACCGGCGTCGAGCCGCAGCTCTTGCTCGCCGCCGCGCCCGACGGGCCCGTGCCTTCTTTGCGCACGACCGACGCGGCCTCGAAGCCGGCTCCGACGCGCTGACGACACGTCCTGGGCGTCCGCGGCGCGCGGAAACGACGCTCCCCTCCCCTCTCTTCGTGCCCCCTCCAGGTCTCCAGGTCTCCTCACCGCCTGGAGTTTCGCCGCAATGACGCAGCCTTGATGACCGCGGAATCGGCTTGATAGCCGAGCCTCCACGGCTAGATTGTATCTGTATGAATTGACGCGGGGTCTGGCGGACCGGTGCGTCGCGGACGCGCGTGCGCCGCGAATCCGCGCACGACGTGGCCGCGCCTCATCGACCGAACCGAGCCGCGCGAGCTTCCGCGTCCCTTATGGCACGTGCATGGGGGGGACGTGCCGTCACGCACGGCGCGCCTCCGTCACGCTCTTGGCAATCGTCTTCACGGAAGCGAGGTATCATTTCCATGAATCGAAGAAATGGCTTCCATTACGCGACGGGGTTCTTCACCGCGATGATCCTGGCCGGCTGCATGGATTTCGGCGGCCACGGCGAGGACCTGGAGGCGTCCCGGGACAACCTGGTCGCGCCGCCGGTGACCTGCCCGGATCGCGACTTGGATGGAATCTGCGACAACGTCGACAACTGCCCGGATGACGAAAATCCAGACCAGAGAGACACCGACGGCAACGGCCTCGGCGACGCCTGCGATTGTCCGGACATCGATGGCGATTTCATCTGCGATTTCGCGGACAACTGCCCCGCTTGGAAAAACCCCGACCAGAACGACACCGACGGCGACGGCATCGGCGACGCCTGCGATTCGGCCTGCCCCGACATCGACGGCGATAAAATCTGCAACGACGTCGACAACTGCCCGGAGTGGGGAAACCCCTTCCAGGAGGACAGCGACGGCGACGGCATCGGCGACGCCTGCGAATGCCCCGACGCCGACAAGGACACGGTCTGCGACCCCGACGACAACTGCCCGCACCACCCGAACCTGGGCCAGGAGGACGTAGACCTCGACGGCCTCGGTGACGCGTGCGACGCCTGCGCCGATGGGGACGGCGATCTCGTCTGCGATATCGATGATATTTGTCCAGCCGTCCCGAATCCCGATCAGCTCGACACCGATGGCGACGGCATCGGCGACGTTTGCGAAGAGCTTCCGCCGCCTCCGCCTCCTTGCTCGGACGTCGACGGCGATCTCGTCTGCGACATCGACGACAATTGCGTCGACATCCCGAATCCCGATCAGCTCGACGCCGATGGCGACGGCATCGGCGACGTTTGCGAAGAACTTCCGCCTCCGCCTCCCCCGCCTCCTTGCTCGGACGTTGACGGCGACCTCGTCTGCGACATCGACGACAATTGCGTCGACCTCCCGAACCCCGATCAGCTCGATGGGGACCTCGACGGCATTGGCGACGCCTGCGAACTGCCCCCGCCTCCGCCGCCTCCGCCGCCTCCGCCTCTTTGCTCGGACGTCGACGGCGATCTCGTCTGCGACATCGACGACAATTGCGTCGACGTCCCGAACCCCGATCAGCTCGATGGGGATCTCGACGGCTTCGGCGACGCGTGTGATTGCATCGACAAGGACCGTGACTTCATCTGCGACGTGGACGATTTCTGCCCGTTCACCGTCGTCCCGGAACTGACCGTGCCAGCCGTCTCGCTCTGGTTCAACCGCTATGCCCTCGTCGACGGGGACCCCGTCTTCGACACGGGCGGCGTGAAGGGCCAACCCGCGCCGCGCCTCTACACCCTCGAGGACACCCGCGGCTGCTCGTGCGAGCAGATCATCGCAGCGCTCAACCTCGGCCAGGGAATGCTCGACCACGGTTGCAGCATCAGCACCATGGAATACTGGATTTCCCAGGTGAACAAATAGCTGGTCGTATGCCGCGCGCGCTCGTCTGGTCACTCCACTGACCACCGCCCGCTGCCTGGCGCGGCTCCCCTTCCCGATCCTCCAGACAATCATTCGAGCGACGGAAAAACCTCCGGCGTTCTCGACGCCCGCGCCCTTTCGCCGACGGAGCAGATTCGTCGCGGCTTTGCGCCGTTCCCTCCTCGCCTCGACCTCCCGATTTCTTCTTGATGACCACCCCTCCCCCTCCGTGATGAATAGTGCGGCACGAATTCGACGCGGGTGATGATTTTGACCTTCACTGTACCTGCGTCGCGCGTTTGTCCCGTGCAGCGGGGTGAGCAGCGCACTTGTATGCCGGCTTCGCACGAAAAGAGGGGTGTGTTTCGCATGAAACGAAAGAATGCCTTCTACTCCTTGGCTGCCGTCTTGACGACGCTCATCGCGGTGGGCTGCATGGACGCCGCGACCCCTGAAGACGAGGCGCAGGAACTCGGGACGGCCGAAGGTCGTCTGGAGTGCGTGGACATCGACTACGATTACGTGTGCGCGCCTTACGACAACTGCCCGTACGTGGCGAACGCGAACCAGGCGGACATCGATTACGACAAGGTCGGCGACGTCTGCGATAACTGCAAGTACACGCAGAACCCTTCCCAGGAGGACGCCGATTACGACAAGGTCGGCGACGCTTGCGACAACTGCCCGTACGTCGCAAACGCGGACCAGGCGGACACCGACTACGACGGCATCGGCGATGCCTGCGACAACTGCGTATACGTGGCGAACCCCGCGCAGAGGGACGCCGACTACGACGGCATCGGCAACGCCTGCGAATACGGCTGCACGGGCGACAGCGACTACGACGGCGTCTGCGACAACGTCGACGAGTGTCCCTACACGACGTACGACACGGCGCCCGGCGGCCTGAACCCGAACCACTCCATCTGGACAGGCACGAGCGGCCCGAAGTTCGAGATCGGCCCACCGAACGGCCCCGGCTTCGACTTCTCCATCAAGGACACCGCGGGCTGCTCCTGTGCGCAGATCATCAAGGCGCTCGGCCTCGGCGCTGGCCACACGAAGTTCGGCTGCAGCCCGAGCGCCATGCAGACCTGGATCGGGTCCGTCTACTGACGCGCTCTCGATCCCGCTGAATCAACGCGCGGGGCTTAGAACCGCCCCGCGCGCCCTTCACCCGCGCGCCCGCGCCGTGAGCGCGATCCTCCCGAGCTGCGCCACGTTCGGCGGCCCGCCGACGTCGTCGAAATGCGTCACCCAGCGCCACTCCTCGAACTCGTCGTTCGGGTGCACCTCGTCCGTGTCCACGTCGGCCACGAACACGAAATTCAGGTGAATCCCCTTGCTCCCGGCCGGGTGCTCCTCGTAGCCGATGAACCCCGGCGGCGTCCCGTCGACGTCGCTCACCACGGGAAAACGACCGACGAGCCCCGTCTCTTCGCGCAGCTCGCGCGCGGCCGCTTCGAGCGGCGTCTCGTCGGGCAGCATCTCCCCGCCCGGCGGCAGCCAGATCCCGAGCCGCCGGTGGCGGATCATGAGAATGCGGCCTTCAAACCGCGGATACACGGCGACGGAAAATGCGCGGCGGGTCATTCGTTCATCCCCTTCATTTTCCATGCACGACCGTCGCGGCGCAATGCCCTTCGAGCACCGGTTTTCCCCCGGAGAGCGCTCGCTCGACGCACGCCTTCACCTTCGGGCTGCCCGCTGCTTGCACCTCGGTCACCTTCCCGCCGCGCGCCTTCCATACCACGCGCGTCTCCGTCCCGGCGGGCGCGCATGCGTCGAGCGCTTTTTTCTGCGGCGACATCCACGCCGTCACCAGCACCGCCCCGAGCAGCGCCATTCCGCCGCCCTCGGTCTTGCACTGAATGTCCTTCGCCGTCAGCCCGTCCGCTTCGAGCTGCCCGATCGACAGGTTCGCGCCCGGCACGTCCGACGCCGCGGCTTTGCCGTCCGCCGGTGACGAGGGTTTTTCCTCGGGCGTCGGGGATGCCTTGGGGCTCGGTTTCTCTTCGCTCGCTGCGGGGCTCTCGCCGGGCTCCGGCCCGTGATCGGCCTCGGGCGGCGGGGGCGGCGCGTCTTCACGCTCCGCGGCGCCACTCGACGGCGCGAACTCCGGCGGCGGAGACGACGCGCTCTCACCGCCGCAGGCGGGGAACAAACAACCAGCAACGACCAAAACGATCCCAGGGGCTCGGAAATTCATGAGGGCGTCCGCAGCCTACCAGCCCATGCCATGATGGGGCCATGAGAATGACCCTTGTCCTTCCTTCGCTCCTCCTCGCCCTTGCGGCGTCGACCACGACGAGCACCCCGGCGCGCGCCGACGACGCCCCCGACGTCGACGTCGACGACCTGCGCACTTTCAAACGCCGCCGTTTTCCGCTCCTGCCCACCGCCGGCCTCGTCCTCGGCCCGAGCTTCGGCGCGCCGACGACGCGCTTCTTCGGCGGCGCCTGGCTCGGCGCGGCCCACTACCCCATGTCGGGCCCCCATACGTTTTTCTGGTCCCTCGCGGGGGCCCTCGAAGTCCAAAGCGCCGGCGATGAGATCGCCTTCCCTTGGGGCGTCGACCTCCGCATCGGCTCCGCCTGGTTCAGCACGACGCGCCGTTATCTCCTCCAAGGCACCGTCTACCTCCTCGGCGGCTACCGTTTCGCCTCGGCCCTCGACAGCGGCTCGGCGCGGTTCGGCATCGGCGCCTCCTCCCCGGCGTTTTTCCTGGGCGCAGTGCGGACGATCTTCTTCCCGGTCCCCTCCACGCTGGAGCTCGTCGGCGTCCTGCCTCGCGACGCGCCCGCGCGGTTCGAGCTCCGCTTCGGATGGTCTTACTGAAAACGCCCGAGGCTTCGCCACGGACATGCGAGCACGCTTCTGCTCGATGCAAAGTGGTTCCCGCCCGCCATGGCTCCAGGTAAGCTCTTCGCTGGAGAACCTTCATGATCGTAAGAACCTCGCGCACTACATCGTGGATCCGGTCGTTCCTTTCGGGCTCGGGTGTCGTCTCTTTGACGGCCCTCTTGCTCGCGCTCCCCATCGTCTCCGCGTGTGGGGATGGCTCGAGTGGTGCGGGGGGCTCGGGCGCCGCCGGCGCTTCGGGCGGCGCGGGTGGCATGGGAGGTTCCGGCGGCGTGGGCGGCGAGGGCGGCATGGGCGGCGGTCCCCCGGCCGATCCTTGCGAATGGCCGCATGACGTCGTGGTCGAGGTCGCCGACGCGGCCGCCTTGACGGACGCGCTCTCCAAGGCTGCGCCCGGCCAGCTCATCCGCCTCGCGCCGGGCACCTATGCGGACACGTTCGACCTGGAGCTCGTGAGCGGAACCGCGGACAAACCCATCGTGGTCTGCGGCCCGCGCGACGCGATCCTCGATACGAGCGCCATGTCCTCGAACACCGGGCTCCGCTTGCTCCAGGTGAACCATTGGGTCGTCTCGGGCATCACGATCATGGGTGGCCGCAAGGGCATCTACGTCGATGGATCGAGCGACAACATCCTCTCGAGCCTCTTCGTGCACGACGTCGGAGAAATGGCCATTCAGCTACGCAATGGGGCCAGCCGCAACACGATCCAGTATTGCGAAATCACGAACACCGGCCTCAGCGTGCCGGACTCGGCGGAGGGCGTCTACGTGGGCAGCGACGACAGCGCCTGGCCGTCTCCGGACATGCCGGACGCCTGCGACGGCACGAAGATCCTCTGGAACAAGTTCGGCCCCGGGATCCAGACCGAGCACGTCGACCTCAAGGAGGGCACGCAGGGCGGCGAGATCCGCGGAAATACCTTTGACGGCGAGGGCCTCACGCCCGACGGCTCGGAGGACGCGTGGGTGGCCGTCACGGGCAACAAGTACCTCTTCGCGGAGAACATCGGCGACAAGAGCCCGAAGGACGGCTTCGTCGTGCGCCAGGCGACGATGGGCTGGGGCAACGACAACGTATTCGAGAAGAACACGGCCAATGGCATCAACAACCCGAACCTCGGCATCAACGTCGGACCTGGCACGACGGGCACGATCGTGAAATGCGATAACAAGGTCTCCGGCACGGGCATGCTCACGAACATCGAATGCACGAATTGAGGCGCGCCGCGCCCATTTCGACGCCCCTCCCCGGCCCGGCTCGCTTCATCGCTCTCTGCGGGATCCTCCTTGCGCCGATCGAGCGAGCCGGGTAAAACCCTCGCCGAGACGTCCCCGTCATGAAGGCGAAACACCTGCGCATCCGGATCGAGCAATGCTTGGCCCTCGCCAAGGCGTCGAACTGCCCCCGCCGCAAGTTCGGCGCCCTCCTGCTCGACCCCGACCGCAACGTCATCCTGATGGACGGCTACAACGGCGGCCCGCGCGGCGGCGGCGACCTCTGCGGCGGCGACGTGTGCCTGCGCGACAGCATGCAGATCCCGAGCGGCACGCGCATGGAGATCGGCTGCCACCACGCCGAGATGAACGTCGTCTGCAACGCCGCCGCGAGCGGCGTGGCCACGCGGGGCGCCTGGATCATCGTCACGGGCGAGCCGTGCATCCTGTGCGCCAAGCTCATCCACCACGCGGGCATCACGAAGGTCATCGTGGTGGCCGAGGGGTATGCGGGCGAGAACGGCGTGGAGTATTTGACCCGCCATGGAATCGTCGTGGAAACGACGGAAGGCCCGAAGGATCCGCGCCTCTTGGGCGCGACCGAGGGCGAGGGCGGCCCCGCTTGACGGGCCGTTGACGGCCGCGCGGCCGGGGCCCTTCGCCGCATTGCGACACACGGATCCCCCGTGATACGGTCCGCGCATGTTCGCTCGCTCGCTTCGCCTCGTTGGGGTCCTTCCTGCCGCACCGCTCCTCGGGCTCCTCGCCTGCGGGGGCGCGCCGCCTGCGCCCTTGCCCTCGCCGCAATCGTCGGTCGCCAAGACCAACCCGACCCCGCCCCCGCCCCCGGCGACCCCTTGCGAGACCGCGGATGCGCTCCGAAAGAAGGTCCCCGCGCTCCTCGGCAAAGGAAAACTCGACCGCGCCGCGCGCGTATTGGCGCGCGTGCGCGAGCTCTGCACCGAGCCGGCCCCGGAAGTGCTGGCCGAGGATCTGACGACGAGCGCCGAGCTCGCCGTCGAGCTTTCCGATTTCATGTCCGCGTACACGCTCGCGGCGAAGCTGCTCCGCATCCCCGGCGTGAGCGACGCCCATAAGCAGCGGTGGAAGACGGCCCGCGCGGCGGCCGACAAAGCCGAAAAGAAGCTCGCGTCCCTGTCCACGCCCGACATCACGAAGGTCGCGCTGCCGCTCGTCGTGCAAGCCGATGCCCTCGCGGCCAAGGGCGACGAGGCCTCGCTCCGCGCCGCTCGCGAGGCGTACCTCGGCGCCTTCGCGGCGCATCCGAATGGCCAGGCCGCGCTCGGCGCGGCCCTCGTGACGCGCAGGCTCGGCGACGCGGTCGAGGCTCAGAAACTCTTCGATCGTGCCTTGGGCCTGCTCGCCAGGACCGAAAAACGAACGCCGGTGGCAGTCCTGCCAAACCATTCCCTCCTCCCGCGCTCGCTCGATTGGTCGAGCGACGGCCGCTACCTCACGTTTTCGCAAAGCGAGGACGGCGTCGACACCGAGTTCTCTCTCTTCGACGCGGAGACGGGCCGCGAACACCTTCACCTCTACGGGCCCGCGACCTTGTGGGATCCGATCGCCCTGTCGAACGACGGCAAGCTCCTCGGCGTGAAGACCTCCGGGACCGGGTTTTTCCTCGACGTCTCGTCACGCCTCGTCGTCCGCGAGTTCGACCACTTCCCCAGCGCCAAAGACGGCTCCTTCTTTTCTCCCGACCTCACGCGCCTCGTCTTTTTGGAGAACAACACTCCCTTCGTCCTCGATGTCAGCGCGCCGTCGTCGTCGAAAATCCCGATCAAGAATGGTTTGCCAGGTGAGGACGAGGCAACGTGGCCCACCGGCAACCAGCGTCTCTCACCGGACGGCAAGACGCTCGCCATTCTCTACAGCGACGACAAGGTCCGCCTTTGCGACATCGAAAAGCGCCGGGTCTCCGCGACCCTCTCCCCGAACGGGGCCATCTGGCAGATGGCCTTTTCGCGGGATGGGAAAACCTTCGCGACCGCCTCCGAGAAGAACGACGTGCAGATATGGGACACGCGCAGCGGGGCCGTGAAAAAGACGGTTTCATTCGGCGCGGACACCTACATCAGTACGCTCGTCCTCTCGCCGGATGGCTCCCTGTTCGCTACGGACTTCGTCAGAGAAGTCTCCGTGTGGGATGCAAAAACAGGATCTGTCCAGGCAAAGCTCGAAGAATTCGAGTATGGCGGAGACCTTGCCTTCTCGCCCGACGGCCGCCGCCTCGCGACCACCTGCGCGTCCGGTCTGGTCTGCGTGGTCGACGCGACGAACGGCGCCCTCGTGAAGAAGATCGCCTTGAAGGACGTAGGCCTCCGCTCCGTTTTGATCTCCCCCGACGGGAAGACCCTATTCGCGCAGCCCTTTGACGACACGTTGCGGGTCCTCGACCTCGAAAAAGGAACGCTGCTCCGCACCTCGTCGCTCCCCGACGACCTGGGCCGCATCACATTGTCAGGGAACGGAAAGCTCCTCGGCGCGGCTGGTAACCGCATGCGTGTCTGGAACGCGCAAACGGGCGCCACGGTCCGCGAGGAAAAACTCAAAGACTCCCCCTGGGACTTCGCCCTGTCGCCCGATGGCTCCTGGGCCGCCGTTGGCGTGGAAGGCGCGATCCTCCTCTTCTCGCTCACGACGACGAACGCGCCGGCGCGCCCTCTCCTCGGGCACACCGGCCCGGTCGAGGCTCTCGCGTTCTCCCCCGACGGAAAACGCCTCGCCTCCGGATCGAGGGACAAGAGCGTGCGGATATGGGACGTCGCCGCGGGCACCGAAAAATTCCGCTTGCCAGGGCACAGCAACACCGTAACGGCCGTCGCGTTCTCCCCCGATGGAAACCTCCTCGCCTCGGGCTCCGCCGACAAGTCCGCGCGGATATGGGATGCGGCAACGGGTACGTCTCGCCAAACGTTCCTGGACAAAAATGCGAGCATCACGGAGAGCGTCAACGCGGTCGCGTTCTCCCCCGATGGCAAACGGCTCGCCGTGGGCGGGTCCGGCAATACCCTCCGGCTCTGGGATCTCGCGACCGGCGAGCCACGCGCCATGCAGAAGCCGGGCGCGAGCCTCGATTCCCTGGCTTTCACGCCCGACGGTGAATGGCTCGTCACGAGCTGGCGCAACGGCACGATCCTCTTTCAGCGCCCCACGGGCGAGGGCCCGACCGCCTCGATTCAGTTCCTCGCCCAAGAGGACGTCGCCACCGTCCTCGACGGCGAAGGTCACGTCGACTTCTTCGGCAAAAACCCCTGCGCCGCCCGCGCCCGCCTCCAATGCCGCGCCGGCCGCTTCGGAATGCCGTTCGAACTCTGCGAGGAGCGCGCGTTCACGAGCGGCCTCTTCGCCAGGATCCTCGCCGGAAAGCCCGCCGAAGGCGACCCCTCGCACGAGGACGATCCCCCGCGTTGCGCCCGCTGAACCGGTTCGTCCTGGCCCGGACTTTTCCTGTCACACCTCTCCAAACTCCCCCTCCCCACGTCGGCGTCCTTCTGGTACGGTCCGATGCATGGCTGTGGTCGTCACCGAGCAATCGATCGCCGAGTGGGCGCCGAACGAGAAGGTGCTCACCGACGCGAGGGCGCTCTTGCGGAAAGGCGCGCTGAAGAAGCTCGCCAAGAACGACGATGGGACCCTCGCCTTCGGCCACTGCGACGGCTCTGGAAGGACGCCTTATGCGGTCTCCATGGACCTCGCGACCGGAGCGGACAAACCCACCGTCCGATGCTCCTGCCCTTCGCGCCTCTTCCCTTGCAAGCACGGGCTCGCGCTCCTGCTCGCGTACGCGCAAAAAGGCGCGCTCTTCCCCGTCGAGGAGCCGCCGAAGGACCTCGTCCAGAAGCGCGAAAAGCAGGCGCAAAAGGCGGCCGCCGAAAAGAAGCCGGCCGCGGCCGCCGCGGCCCCGCGTAGCGTGAACAAGACCGCGCTCGCGAAAAAAGCCAAGGAGCAGAGCGACGCCCTCGATACCCTGGAGACGTTCCTCGTCGACCTCGTCTCGGGCGGCCTCGGCGGCCTCTCCAGCAAGAGCATCGAGGCGATCGAGCACCAGGCGAAGCGCATGGCCGACGCGGACATGAAGCGCACGGCCGGCGTGCTCACGCGCCTCGCGGCGTACGTATCCGGCGATTGGCTCGGCGACGAGGACGACGAAGACGCCCCCGGCGTGCGGGACGTGGCGCGGGGCCTCGGCGAGGCGCAGGAGGCGCGCATTGCCTTCATGCTCACGCAGCTCTACACCACCGTTCGCCGCGGAAAGAAGGCGCTCGAAGGCAAATTCGTCGAGGAGGGCACGACGCAGAGCGAGGCCGACGCGCAGCTCGAATCGATCCTCGGCAAGGCCTGGCGATTGCCCGAGCTCCGCGAGGCCGGCTACTGGGTCAAGAATCGAAGGTTCCTCGAGCTCGCCCACGAGCGCTCCGACGACGAGATCACCGAGTTCGCCACGGCGATCGGCTTTTTGGTCGACCTCGACGACGGCTCGGTCGTCTGCGAGGTGACGTCGCTGCCGTTCCACACCCTTCCTTTCACGAAGCTCCGCGCCTCGCGCATGGGCACGCTCGAAATCGCGGACGCCGCGCTGTACCCGGGCGACCTCGTGAACCGCCGCGTCCGCTGGGACGAAAAGGTCGAGGGCGTCGTGCGCGAGCGGCCGCGCGAGGCCGCCGATTACGAGGCCGTGCACCGCCACGGAAAGCCGCTCGACCCGGTCCTGCGGGCGATGCGCAATCAGCTCAAGAACCCGCTCCACCCGCTCGACGCAGTGTTTCTGGTCGCGGCGAAAAAATTCGGCGACGTGGGGGGCGAGCTCGTGCTCGAGGACGAGGCGGGCATGCGGCTCGTCCTCCGCAACACGAACGACGGCAAGCTCCCGAGCACCGACGCCCTTCGCCACGCGGCCGCGGCGTTCGGCCCGGGCACGCTCGCCGTCCGCCTCCAGTATGACCTCCTGACGCGCGCCATCTACGGCGACCCGCTCGCGCTCTTCGTGGGCGACGAGCACCTGCGCCTCCGCGCCTGATCGAAGGGGAACGACGATGGCCAAGGATACCCTGAAGCAGCTCGACCGGGACGTCGACCGCTGGCTTTTCGCCGGCGCGCAGATTGCCCGGACAGACCCGAACCTCGCGGGCGCGAGAGACACGCTCGCGCCGCTCGCCGCGCGCGCGCCCGCGCTCGGCAAGGTCACCGACCAGATCGAAAAACTCCAGATTGCCACGGGCAAGGCCGCGGCGTCCGAGCTGCTCGCGCTCGCCTCGCTCATGGCGCAGGTGCGCGGCGCGCAGGCGACGCCAGCCCTGCCCGAGGCGGGCGGCGATATGCAGCCGCTCCCGCCGGCGCGGAAGATCGGCACACCGCTCACGCCCACGGAGCTCCATACGCTCGTCGGCGCCCTGACGAACGCGCCGGATGCGCGCCAGCGCTCCCGCATCATCCGCGATTACGCGACGTCGGACCGCGGCGCGGCGCGGGACCTGCGCATTCTGCCGCTCGTCCTTCCGGCGCTCTCGGACGGCGCCATCGCCGAGGTGGTCGTGCAATACCTCGTGCCGGCGCTCGGCGAGGCGATCGTGCCGAGCCTCCAAAGGCACCTCGACCTCGAAAAGGGCCGCGCGCTCGACGTGCGGCTGCTCCGCGCCATTGCGCAGATCGAGGGAGCGAAGGCCACGGGCATGCTCCGCGAGGCCATCGAAAAGGGCGGGCCGGAGATCCGCGCCGCGGCGATCGCCCAGCTCGGCCGGATCGATCCCCTCGCGGCCGAGCCCATCGCGATCGTGCTCTCGGACAAGGATCGGTCGAAGGACGTGCGCGTCGCGGCCGTGCATGCGCTCGCCGGGGCCCCGAGCGACGAGGCGCTCGACGTGCTCCTCCGCGCCTTCGGGGGCACGGCGGAAATGCGCTCGGCCGCCGAAAGCTCGCTTGCCGTGAGCAAGCACGCGCGCGCGAACGAGCAGATCCTCGCGCTCTTCACGCCCGAGCTCCGCGACCTCGGCCATTTCCGCATCAAAAAAACCACGACGAAAGAGGAAAAGGACGCGGCCGCGAAGGCGCAGAAGGCCCATACGAACCAGATCGAATTCCTCGTCGATCTCGTCGATCTCCTCACGACGCGCGGCACGGACGAGGGGGCGAACCTCGTTCTCGAAACATTCCGCCAACACAAGGTCAAGGAAGTGCGCGACGCGGCGGCGCGCGCGCTCTTGCGAATAGGTTTTCCCGGCGCGTGGGAGGAGCTCATGCCGTCGCTCTACGACGCGCCCGATGCCACGCGGGACGATTTCGTCGTCGGCGTCATCGCCCTCGACGCGGCGAAGGCCCACGACCGCCTCGCGCGTTTCTTCGAGCCCGCGGCGCTCGCGCGGAAGAATGGCAGCCATCTCGCGCAGAGCATCCTCGCGCGGATCGCGAACCATTTCGTGGAGATTGAAGTGGGGGATGACGACACGCTGAGCAACACGGAAACGGCCGAGGCCATTGCGGCGATCAGGAAGGACGAGCGCTGGCTGGATCTCGGGGCCGCCATGCTCGAACAGGAGGGCCTGCGCGCCCCTGCGCTCACCCTGCTCTTGCATGCGAACTCGCCGAAGACGCTCGGCGATGAGCTCTCGATCTCGCGCCACGAGGGTCTGCCCAGCAACGAGGCCTTGCTCGTCTTCGAGTACCTCGGCAAGCAGCGGGATTCGCGCATCCTGCACGCGTTCCTTCGCCTCCTCGAGCCTTTGCACGGCAGCTACGAATATGGCCGCGCCTGCAACGTCATGCTCGCGTACGACGATCCGGCCCTGGCCCCGATGCTCCGGAGCTGGCTCGACGCGAAACAAAAGAAGAAGCGCCTCTCACGCGCCGAGGCGACGCCGTTCGAGGAGTGCCTGCGCTTCCTCGAACGAGCCCGGACGGCGACGTCCACGGACGATTAACACGACAAACCACGAATCTTTCATCGAACGCACGGTCGGGGACAAGAGCATGGCGACGAAAAAGGACACCCAGAAGGCGGACGGCGGCGAGGGCTCTGTGAAATCGGACGTGCTCCGCGAGCCGGCGGAGCGGCTCTATGCGAGCGAGCTCGACGCGCTCGCGGCGGCCGACAAATTCGAAAAACCCACGGGCTGGCGGCTCTCGCCGAAGGCCGTGCTCCTCTACATCATGGGCGGCAAGGTCGGCGAGACGAACATCACGCCGAAATACGTGGGCGCGCCGCGCATCGTGGAGATCGCGATCGCCACGCTCGCCACGGACCGCGCGCTCCTGCTCATCGGCGAGCCGGGCACGGCGAAGAGCTGGCTCTCGGAGCACCTCGCGGCGGCCATCTGCAATGACTCGCAGCTCCTCGTCCAGGGCACGGCGGGCACCACCGAAGAGCAGATTCGGTATACGTGGAATTACGCGCTCCTCCTCGCGGAGGGGCCGAGCCCGAAGGCGCTCGTGCCCTCGCCCATTCACCGCGCGCTCGAAGCGGGCAAGCTCGTCCGATTCGAAGAAATCACGCGTTGCCCCTCGGAGGTGCAGGATGCGCTGATCACGCTCCTCAGCGAGAAGGTCCTCACCGTGCCCGAGCTTGGATTGCACGTGCAGGCGAAGCGCGGGTTCAACGTGATCGCCACGGCGAACACACGCGACCGCGGCGTCAATGACATGAGCGCCGCCCTGAAGCGCCGCTTCAACATTGTCGTGCTCCCCGTGCCGAGCGACATCGACACGGAGGTCGCGATCGTGGCCCGCCGCGTCCGCGAGATTGGTTCGAGCCTGCAATTGCCCGCGGCGCCCCCGGCCGAGGAGGCCGTGCGCCGCGTGGTGCAGGTCTTCCAGGAACTCCGGCGGGGCCAGACGATCGACGGCAAGCAAAAGCTGAAGAGCCCCTCGGGCGTCCTCTCCACGGCCGAGGCCATCTCGGTGCTCGGCAATGGAATGGCCCTCGCCGGCCATTTCGGCACCGGCCGTGTGAACGACCGCGACCTCGCCGCGGGCCTGCTCGGCGCGGTCGTCAAGGAGGACTCGAAGGACGCGGCGGTGTTCGTCGAGTACCTCGAAAACGTCATGAAGAAGCGCGGCGGCGCCTGGGAGTCGCTGTATATGGCCTGCAAGGAGCTCGTGTAGGCAGCCATGGCGGCGAGGAAGGCAAACCTCGGGGCGGCGACGACCATGGTGCCGGGAAAAACCGCACCCACCACAGGTCCGCTCGCCCGTATCTTCGGCGTGCGCCACCTCTCGCCGATGGGGGCCTGGCACGTCGAGCGATTCCTCGACGAGGTCGATCCCACGGCCGTGCTCGTCGAAGGCCCAAGCGACGCGACCGATGAGATCGCGCACCTCCTCGACAAACGCACGAAACCCCCGGTTGCACTGCTCGCCTTCACGCAGCAGCGGCCCGTCCGCTCGGTCCTTTTCCCCCTCGCCGCGTATTCGCCCGAGTGGGTGGCGCTCCGCTGGGCGCTCCAGAAAAACCGCGTGGCCCGCTTCATCGACCTCCCCGCTTCGGTCTACCTCGCCCGCAGCGAGCCCGCGCCCGAGCACACGCACGAGGACGAAGCCGAATCCGGCGAGGCGGAGGAAAAACAAGAGACGGACACGCAGCGTTACCTCGGCGATCCCTACGAGGCCATTGCGCAGCTCTCGGGCGATCCGGACCATGACACCTGGTGGGAGCGCCATTTCGAGCATTCGATGGCGCCGGATTCCTATCGCCTGAGCATCTTCGAGCTTGGCCGCGAGCTTCGCGCGCTCGAATACGAGTCGCTGCGGCGTCGCGAGGAAACGCTCGTGCGCGAGGCGTTCATGCGCCGTCGGATCCGCGACACGATCGCCGAGGGGCACGACCCGGACCGGATCGTCGTCATCTGCGGCGCCTATCACGCGCCGGTGCTCGTCGCCGAGGAGCCGGCGATGACGGACGAGGAAATCGAAAAGTTCCCGACGGTGCCGGTCACGCGCACGCTGATGCCGTACAGCTTCTTTCGATTGAGTTCACAATCGGGATACGGCGCGGGCAACAAGGCGCCCGGGTATTTCCAGGCGCTCTACGACGAGGCCCAGGAGGGCTCGACGGCGCGGCTCGGGACACGATTCCTCGCGGAGGTCGCGGGCAGGCTGCGCAGAGCGGGCATGGTGCGATCGAGCGCGGAGGTCATCGAGGCCGTGCGGCTCGCCGAGGGCATGGCCTCCTTGCGCGACGCGCACGCGCCGACGCTGCGCGACCTCGAAGACGCAGCCGCGACGTGCCTCGGCCAGGGCGAGCCCCTGAACGTCGCGCGGTTCATCCACGACGTCGCGATTGGCGACGCGCTCGGCAAGGTGCCCCCGGGTGTCTTGCGCACGTCGATTCAGGACGATTTTTATCGTTGGGCGAAGGATCTGCGCCTGGAGGAGTACCTCAAGGACAAGGAGCAGGTCATCACAGGACACACCAGTGATCCATGGCTCGACCAGCGAGAGAACCGATTTGTAAAGTCAATCGATGCAGCACTTCGCGACCGCAATCGATCCATCTTCCTGCATCGCCTCACCGTGCTCGGCATTGGATTCGCGGCGAACAAGACAAGCGCGGAGGACAGAATCCGGAGCACATACAAAGAAGTATGGGCCGCGCGCTGGACGCCCGATTGCGAGATCCAGCTCGTCGAGAACGCGCTCCGAGGCGACACGATCGAGATCGCGACGGCGCGGTCCATCGGCGAGGCGCTCGAAGCGGTCGAGAACGTGCATGCCGCGGCGAACCTCGCCCGGAGGAGCGTGGAATGCGAACTCTCGGACGCGACGGCGGCGGCGCTCGCCCGCGTCTCGTCGCTCGCCGTCGACGACGGGGATTTCGTGGCCGTCGCGGGGGCCGCCCTCGAATTGAGCCACCTCGTCGCTTACAAGGACGTGCGCAAGATCGACGTCACGCCGCTCGAACCGCTCGTCGCCCAGCTCTTTTTGCGCGGCGCGCTCCTCGCGCCCGAGGCCGCGCGCTGCAACGAGGACGCCTCGCGGAACGTCGGCACCGCGCTCGGGCACCTGCACCGCGTGGGGCTCATGTTCCCTGACAAACTCGACGGCGATCGTTTCGCGAGCGTACTCGACGCGATCGCCGACGACGACGCCGCCTCGGCGCACGTCGCGGGCGTCGCGAGCGCGATCCTCCTCGAACGTGGCGTCCTAAAGGACGACGTCCTCGACCGGCGTATCTCGCGCCGCCTCTGCCCCGGCATTTCGCCGAGCGAAGGTGCTGGTTTCTTCGAAGGGCTCGCCACACGAAACCGTTATGCCTTGCTCTCGCGCCGTTCGCTCTGGGCTGCCATGAGCGCGTTCGTCGAAGCGATGGACCACGACGATTTCCGGCGGGCCGTCGTCGCGCTCCGCCGCGCGTTCGGCTCGTTCGAGACGAGCGAGGCGCGAAAGATCGCGGCGCTGCTCGCGGAGCTTTGGGGCGGCAACGAAAAAGAGCTGCTCCAGGCCATCGAAACCAAGGTGGACGACGCCGAACTCGCGGCCCTCCAGGACGACCTCGGCGATCTGGATCTGGACCTGTAAACATCATGGCCAAAAAGAAGGCGCCTCCCGCCCCCACCCCTTCTGCGACGAACCCGCCCGCCGCGCCGCCCGCGCCCGCGGGACCAATGACGTTCGACCGGCCCCAGCGTTGGCGGCTCATCCTCGGCAAGCGTGTCGAGGATCAATTGTGCGGCGGCGGGGGCGCGGGCATGGGTGGCCGCGGCGGCGGCGGTCTCCTCACGCGCGAGATGGCGGAAATGGACGCCGCGCTCGGCGCCCTGTACGACATCGAGGAGACCGACCCTGGGAATGGCAGCGGCAGCAGCAACAAGCGCAGCGCGGGGCTCGGCGCGAGCCGCCCGAAGCTCGCGGCGTGGCTCGGCGATGTGCGCAAGTATTTCGAGCAGGACGTGGTCGCAGTCATTCAGCAGGACGCGATCGAGAAGAAGGGCTGGAAAGAGCTGCTCTTCGAGCCCGAGTCGCTCGCGCAGATCACGCCGAGCGTCGAGCTGGTGGGCACGCTGCTCACGATGAAGGACATGATCCCGGACCGGGCCAAGGACGCCGCGCGCGAGATCGTCCGGGCCGTCGTGGAGGAAATCAAGAAGCGAATGCAAGGCGAGCTCGAACGCGCGGTGCGCGGCGCGCTCGATCGCTCACGCCACCAGCCCATCCCGAGCCTGCCGAACCTCGATTGGCGGCGTACGATCGGGAAAAACCTCAAGAACTATCAAAAGGAGCGCCGCACGCTCGTCCCCGATCGGTTCTTCTTTTTCGCCCGCCAGCACCGGCGGCGGGAGTGGAACGTGATCGTCGCGATGGACCAATCCGGCTCGATGGCGAGCAGCGTCGTCTACGGCGGCGTGATGGGCTCGATCCTGGCGAGCTTGCCGGCGCTCGAAACACACGTGGTGGCATTCGACACGGAGGTCGTGGATCTGACGCCGCGGCTCGTGGATCCGGTGGACCTCCTCTTCGGCATCCAGCTCGGCGGCGGGACGGACATCAACCGAGCCGTCGGGTATTGCCGGGGCCTCGTCTCGAACCCGCGCCGGACGCTCTTCATTCTGCTGACGGACCTTTACGAAGGCGGCGATCAGGAGCAGATGGTGAAGCGCATGGAGGAGATGGTCCAGAGCGGCGTGCGCGCGATGTGCCTCCTCGCGCTCGATGACTCCGGGACGCCGATGTACGACGCGGAGCTCGCGAAGAAGCTCGCGAAGCTCGGCGTGCCTTGTTTCGCGTGCACGCCGAATGCACTGCCGTCGATGCTGGAGGCAGCGCTCAAGGGGCATGATCTGGAGATGATCGCGCGGCGGTTCGACGCACGAAAGGCAGAGGGGCGCGACGTGTAACTTCGGCGCTCTCCCCGGGTTGCCACGCCGGGTCTCCTCGTGTCATCATGCTTGGGTTCCAAACGAACGTAGGGAGGAGACCCAGTGGCGAAAATCACCATCTACGAGACGTTCACGAAGGCCGACATCGACGCGCTCCTCACGGTCGGCGCCCATCTCGCGCTGGCATTCGATGCGTCGCATCCGCACGCCGTGAAAACCGTCCACCTCGAACTCGGCATGCAGATCTCGGCGACGCAGATCGTCGACCTCGA
This sequence comes from Polyangium sorediatum, assembly GCF_029946465.1. Lineage (NCBI taxonomy): Bacteria > Pseudomonadati > Myxococcota > Polyangiales > Polyangiaceae > Polyangium > Polyangium sorediatum. Next base: position 38,548 of record NZ_JARZHI010000028.1, on the reverse strand, counting down.
ATCACGGTTCCACTCCACGTACGTCAAGCTCAAGGGCGGGCTGATGCACGGCGAGGGGAAGTACAAGCTTGAAGCGCACCACTTCGAGCAGGACATCGTGGACGCGTCGCCGAAGGCCTACGAGATCAAGAAGAACCGCGCCATCGTCAAGCACGGGAGCGTGGGCGATCTGGTCGCCGATATCGGCTGGTGGTGACGGCGGCGATCACGAGCACGGCCACGAGCGGCGCGAGCCCCTCCAAAACGATCGTGCCCAGCCAAACCCGCGCCTCCCCCGCGGAGAGTTCTGCGCGAAGGTACGGCCCCACATCGTCCGAGAACCATTCATCCCCGCCGATCCGATAAACGGCCCACGAGCACGCGAGCACGAAGCCGGCCACGCACTGCATCTTTTTCGCGGAGAGGGCGAGCGCGACCGTGACGGCGAGCGCGACGAGCGTGCAGCCGAGGACGAGCGGCGTCCACGGCGGCGGGACCTTGTCGAGCACCTCCGCCCGCGCCACGCACGGAAAGGCGAGCACGGGCAAACCTGCAGCCCACCGGATCCTTCGAGGCACGAGATCGCTCCTTCGCCGAGAGTATCCTTTTGCGCAGGACCTTCCAAGCGCGAGCACGCGCCGCTCGCTCGGGCCCCTCGGCGAAGCGAACGAAGCCGCGCCCGCAAACCTTCCACATCCCCCAGGTTGTGCTAGACGGCTGCGCGGACGAGGAGCCCACCCACCATGCCCATCTACCGGCTCGAGATCGAGAACCGGCCGGCCGTTCCGGACGCGCTCGCCACGAAAACCGCGCAGACGCTCTCGGCCTGGCTCGGCCTCTCTCCGGCGCGCATTCGCACGCGCAAGGTATACCTCTGTGATCTCGACATGTCCGAGGCCGAGGCCCACAAGGTCCTCGCCGCCATCGCCGACCCCGTCATCGAGGTCGCGGCCCTCGGCGCCCTGCCCGACGGCGAGCCCGGGGATCCGCCCGTAATCCTGACCGTTTCTTTTTTGCCCGGCGTGACGGACGCGGTCGGCAAGAGCGTCAAGACCGCATGCGAGGACGCGCTCGGGCGCGCGCTCGCGGGCCAGGTGTACACGGGCACGATGTACCTCGTCTGGGGCCTCGGGCGGACCGACGTCGCGCGCGCCGCGGCCGAGGTCCTGCACAACCCGCTCATCCAGCGCATCCGCATCGACGAGCCGCCGCGCAGGCCCGATCTCGGCGTCCCGCGCGCTGGCGCGACCTCGACGCCGCGGACCGAAATCGTCGCGCTGCGAGGCCTCTCCGACGAGGCGCTCGAACGGCTCTCGCGCGAGCGGCTCCTCGCGCTCTCGGTGCCCGAGATGCACGCGACGCGCGCTCATTTCGAGGCGGAAGGCCGCGAGCCGACAGATGCCGAGCTCGAGTGCATCGCGCAGACGTGGAGCGAGCACTGCAAGCACAAGATCTTCAACGCGCCGATTGATTACACCGATCCGGAGGGCAATACGCGGCGCATCGAGCGGGGCGTCTTCAAGACGTACGTCGTCGCCGCGACCGAGGATGTGCGCAAGGCCCGCGCGTCGTCCGGGATCGACGGGGACGCGGGCGATTTCCTGGTCTCCGTCTTCAGCGACAACGCGGGCGTCGTGCGCTTCACGGACGAATGCCACCTCGTTTACAAGGTCGAGACGCACAACTCGCCCTCGGCGCTCGATCCGTACGGCGGCGCGATGACCGGCATCGTCGGCGTCAACCGCGACAGCTTCGGCTGCGGGCTCGGGGCGGACCTGCTCGCGAACGTGTGGGGGTATTGTTTGGGCAAGCCAAACCATACCGGTACGCTCCCGAAGGGCCTCATGCCCCCGCGGCGCATTCGCGACGGCGTCCACCACGGCGTCATCGACGGCGGCAACCAGTCCGGCATCCCGTACATGCGCGGCTTCGAGCTGTTCGACGACCGGTTCACGGGCAAACCACTCGTCTATTGCGGGACCGTCGCGGCGATGCCCGTCACGACGGCCGGAAGGCCCACGCACGAAAAATTCACGGCGCCCGGGGACCGGATCGTCATGATCGGCGGGCGCGTGGGCAAAGACGGCATTCATGGGGCCACGTTCTCCAGCGTCGAGCTCAATGAGAGCTCGCCCGTGCAGGCGGTGCAAATCGGCGACCCGATCACGCAAAAGATGATGTTCGACATGCTCGCCGAGGCGCGGGATCGGGGCCTCTACAGCGGCATCACGGACAACGGCGCCGGCGGGCTGTCGAGCAGCGTCGGCGAGATGGCCGAGGCCTCCGGCGGCGCAGAGATCGACCTCGCCCGCGTGCCGCTCAAATACCCGGGCCTCGCCCCCTGGGAGATCCTCGTCAGCGAAGCGCAGGAGCGAATGACGGTCGCCGTGCCTCCGGACAAACTGGAGGCGTTTTTCGCGCTGGCCGCGCGGCGCGAGGTGGAGGCCACCGAGATCGGCACGTTCACGAATTCGGGGAGGCTCGTCGTGCGGTACGGCGAGGAGAAGGCCTGTGATCTCCCACTCGCATTCCTGCACGGCGGGCTGCCGAAGGTCGTACGCACGGCGCGCTGGAGCCCGCCCGCGCGGGCCTTCGCGACCGCCGTGGAGCGGGACAAGGCGCTCGCCGCGCGGCCGATCGGAAATCTCGTGGTATCGATGCTCGCGCAGCCGAACATCCGCAGCGGCGACCGGTACGCACGCCATTACGATCACGAGGTGAAGGGGCTCGCGGTCGTCAAGCCGTTCGTGGGCGTTTCTCGGGACGTACCGGCCACGGCCACGGTCATGCGCGTGCGGCACGGGCGCGACGAGGGCGTGGTGCTCGGCGAGGGAATCCACCCGCATTATAGCGACCTCGACGCGCACGCGATGGCCCTCGCCTGCGCGGACGAGGGCGTGCGGCGTATCCTCTGCGCCGGCGCGCGGATCGATCGCATGGCCGCGCTCGACAATTTCTGCTGGCCCGACCCCATCAAGAGCGCGACGACGCCCGACGGCGAGCACAAGCTCGCGCAGCTCGTGCGCGCGTGCGAGGGCCTGTACGAGGCGTGCGTGGCGTACGGATTGCCGCTCATCTCGGGCAAGGACTCGATGAAAAACGACGCCACGATGGGCGGCGTGAAGATCTCGGTGCCGCCGACCTTGCTCGTCAGCGTCATCGGGCAAATGAAAGATGTCCGGCGCGCGCTCACGCTTTCGCCGCGCGCCCCGGGTGATGTCGTGTATCTGCTCGGCGAGACCGAGAACATGTGCGGTGAGAGCGAGCTTTCGCGGCTGCTCGGGCTCTCGCTCGAAGGTGTCCCGCGGACGGACCCGAAGCGCTTTGCGGCCCTATATCACGCATTCGCCGCGGTGCACGAGGCGGGCCTCGTCCGATCGGCGCACGTGCTCTCGCGCGGCGGGCTCGCAGTCGCGCTCTCGCACCTGGTCATGGCGAGCGAGCTTGGTTTGTCGATCTCGCTCGATGCCGTGGGCCAGGGGCTCGCCCCGGCGATCGCGCTGTTCAGCGAATCGACGGGGCGCATCTTGCTCACCGCCCGGGCCGAGGACGCCGCCGCGCTCGAAGCGCGCCTCGCGCCGCACGCGCTCGTCCGGCTCGGCGCGGTCGAGCCAGGCGTATCGGGCCGGGGGTATGTACGTATTCGTCATGGAGGACAAACGCTCACCGAGCTCGGCTCGGACGCGCTCCGCCGCGCTTTCCAGGAGGAATCCCATGCCGTCTGAAGTCACGACCAGGCCCGCGCCGAAAGAGGCGCGCGACGTGCGTGTCCTCGTGCTCACGGGCTACGGGCTGAACTGCGAGGCCGAGACGGCCGCCGGGTTTTCCCGCGCGGGCGCGACGGTCGAGCTCGTGCACCTGAGCGAGATCCTCGATCGCGGCGCGCGGGCCGACGCGCTCGCGGGGTATCACATCCTCGCGTTCATCGGCGGGTTTTCCTTCGGCGATCACATCCAGAGCGGGCGCGTGTTCGCCAATCGCCTGCGCTTCCGGCTCGGCGAGGCGCTCTGCCGGTTCGTGGACGACGGGGGGCTCGCGCTCGGGGTCTGCAATGGATTCCAGACGCTGGTTTGTCTCGGGCTGCTCCCGGGCGTGAGCCGCGCGCGCGGCACGCCGCTCGCCGCGCAACAAGCGGCGCTCGTGCACAACGACCGGCTCGGGTATTTCGATACCTGGGTGAAGCTCGCCGTGGACACCGAGAGCCCCTGCGTGTGGACGCGCGGCATCGGCCCCACGATCGAGATGCCGAGCCGCCACGGCGAGGGCAAGCTGCTCTTCCTCGACGATTCGCTCCGCGACGAGATCCTCGCCTCGCGCCTCGTGCCGGTGCGGTACGCGGACGCGAGCGGGGCGCCGACGGAGGTCTGGCCGGACAACCCCAACGGTTCGCCGGGCGGCGTCGCGGGGCTCTGTGATCCGACGGGGCGCATCTTTGGGCTCATGCCGCACCCCGACGCGTACCTTTACCCTGAAAACCATCCCGATTGGATCCGGCAGCACGACGCAGGGGCGCTCCCGGCCGCGGGCCTCGGCCTCCGCATCTTCGAGAATGGGGTGCGGGCCGCGCTCGCAGGGTAGAACTTCCGCGCGACCTCGCCATTCTCCTTTTGCCGGCCCGGGGGCATTCGTGCTCTCATGGCCGGGAGGAGAGATTTCGTATGGCGATGCGGCGTGTCCGTGGGCTGTTCTTCGCGGTCGGTTTGTCGGCCCTCGTTTCCTGCGGCGGCGCGGCCGTGCAGACGCCGCCCGAGACCGGCGGCGGGGCGACGTCGGACGTCGCGGTCGTCGCGCCGCCCGCGCCCACCACCACCGCCCCGGCGCCGGCCAAGGCCGCGGCGCTCGACCCGCCGCAGAAGGTCGACTCGCTCCTCCGCCTCGTGCCACGCGACGCCGTGCTCGTGGCCAACGTTCCGCCGCCTGAGAAGGCGCTCGCCGCGATGGATCCGGCCCTCCGGGCGGGGCTCCTGTCCGAGCTTGCGGGCGGTCTCTCGGGCAAGCTCGGGCTCGCCCCGGCGCTCGTCGCGGATCTCGTCAAATCATTCGAGGGCGCCGTCGTGTTCGCGGGTCCGGCGACGCCCGACGGTCCGCCCGAGCCGATGGACAGGTTTTGTTATGCAGCCCGAATGAACGACAGAGCGCTCGTGACGAAGGCGCTCGACGCGCTCGGGGCCGAGAAAATGGAGCGGGGTATCTTCGTCGTCCGTTCGCCGAAAGGCCTCGAAGTCATGCACGGAGCGTGGATCGAAGGGTCACGCGCGCTCGTCGGGTGCCTGCGTAAAGAGAACCTCCGTGATGCGTTCGAGGTCGGTCATGGGCGCGCGCCCTCGGTCGAAGGATCGGCGCTGCTCGTCAAGGAGCGCGCGGGGGATCCGTTCGTCGCGGTCGATTTGCATGGAATGGGGGCCGGCACGAAATCGCCGCCCGAGCCGGGCTCGCGTCTCTTCGTCGCGCTCGTGGGACAACCGCAGGGGCTCGGGCTCGACCTGCGATTCTCGGGGTATGGGCCCGATTTCCCGGCGCTCGGCTCGGTGCTCGACGCGGCGCCGCAGGTGCTCATGCCGAAGCTGCCGGAAGGCGCGCTTGCTGCCATCGGTTTGTCGACGGAGCGTTCGTCCGGCAAAACTGTGACGGACGTTCTGGAGGTGGTGCTCGGGCGCTCGATATCGCATGATGGCGCGCAGCGCTTGTTGAAGCGGGAGCTCGGTGACCTCGGGATCGAGCTCGCGGACTTCGAAAAGGCGCTCGGCGGTGAGGTCGTGGTCGGATTGTACCGGGATCCGAAGCAGCCGTTTTCGTTCGACGACGCGAGCGACGATCCTGCAAAGGACATGGCGGCGCTCGTGGTGCTCTCGATCAAGGACGCGTACGCGCAAAAAACGATTTTTTCTACCGCCCAGGCAAACACAAAGGGGAACAAGAAGATCACGGCCAAAGGGGATTCGTTCACGCGGGATTCGGCCGGCGGCACTGTCGTCCACATCGAATCGCGGCCGGGGTTCGTCGTCCTCGGGCTCGGCAACAAGAAGGTGGCGCTCGACGCCGTGCGCCGGTTCGGGAAGGACCCGAATACATTGGCCACGAATCCAGCATTCCTCACGGCGCGCGCGAAGGAGAAGGCCGCGTCGCATATGCTGCTTTTCTTCGATCCGGCGCTCGCCCGGCTGATCTCCGATCCGACCTCGGGCGCGAAGCCAGGCACGCGGGTCGGGGGCGGATCGATGCTCTCGCTCGTGCTTTTCCCGAGCGATCGAGGGCTCGAGCTCGCTGCGACCGGGGACGGCGCCGCGGAGCTTCTGGGGATCGGCGCGGCGCTCGCGGTGAACGGCGTCCGGCGGTATACGGCGAGCGCGAAAGCGGTGGAGGCCAGGAGCACGGTGAGCATGCTGGCGCGCGCGGCCGTGGCCGCGTACGAGCGCGAACAGGCCGACGCAAAGCCGGGGACACACAGGTTGTGCAAATCGGCGACGCCGGTGCCGAGCGTCGTGCCCCGGGACACGACATATCTGCCCTCGGGGAAACCGGGGCAGGATTTCGAGCAGGGCGATACAACCTCGGGCTGGCGTTGCCTCCAGGTCTCGCTCGTGCAGCCGATCCGGTACCAGTACGAATACCGTGCGGGTGGGAACTACAAAGGGCCGAAGCGCGGCGGGCCCGATCCGGGCAAGGACGGGTTCGAAGTCTCGGCCGAGGGCGATCTCGACGGCGACGGCAAGACGAGCCTGTTCACCATGACTGGAAAGATTCAAAATGGGACGGTCGTCCTGTCCACACAGATGTTCCTATCGGATCAGCTCGAATGACGTGATTTTCGGCTTTACGCCGCGCGTCATCGTTGCTCGGGACAGACACGGCGCGCCAAGGCGTCACTCGCGCTTGCGCTCGGCGCCCAATCAACGTACGCCTCCATATTCGTATCCTTGCCTCGGCATCGCGTCCCGAAGGCTCCCACGCTCCCACCCCGGAAACGAAGAAGGGTTCAAGCCATGAGACGTCTGCTTTGTCTGCTGATGTTCGCGCCCGTGCTTTCTGCCTCCGCCATGCTCTCCGGCTGCGGCAGCGATGAAGGCTCCGGCGAGGGGGACGCCACGCTGATTCCCGGTGAAGCGGCCGGTAGCCCGACCGCTGGTATGCACCCTTATCAGCCCCATTTCGACGCCGCCGCGAAGGAGTTCTCCGTCCCGGCCTCGCTCCTCGTGGCGATCGGATACGCCGAGACGCAGCTCTATCATGTGCCCGGTGATACCTCCGAATTCGACGGTGTCCCGGCTGCGTATGGCGTGATGGCTCTGCGCGGCGATGCGCTCGCGAAAGGCGCGTCGCTCGTGGGCTTGAGCGAGGAGGAAGTCCAATCGGAGCCCGAGGCCAACATCCGCGCGGCGGCGGCGCTGCTCGACGCGCACGCGGAGGAGATGGGCCTCGACCGCGCGGACATCGGCGCGTGGGCGCCCGCAGTGGCGGCGTACTTCAACCATCCGAGCCTCGACGCGCAGGCGCATTTCGTCCATGACGAGGTCTACCGCCACCTGCGTGAGGGCATCGCGGCGCCCGAGGACAGCGGGATCGATGAGATCCTGGCGGCGAACCCGGAGGCCACGCCGAAGTTCCCGAAGCCCCAGTTCGTGGGCAAGGGCGGGCCCGCAAACGCCGTGTATTCCGGCTCCATCTGGCGTCCGGCACCGTCGTCGAACTACACGTCGGGCCGCGGTGGGAAAAAGGCCGAGCTGCTCGTCATCCACACCTGCGCCGGCACGTACGCGGGATGCTGGGGCTGGCTGACGACGCCATACCCGACGAACCCCAACAAGACGAGCGCGCATTACGTCGTCAACGAGAGCGGCAGCGAGGTTTCGGCGCTCGTCGACGAGGTGAACACGGCGCACCACGTCGGCGCGTCGTGGAATGGCCTGCCCACGAACCCGCGCTCGGTCGGCATCGAGCACGGCGGGTATCCGTACACCAGCGCGAACCCGTGGAAAGAGGGGCAGATCGCGGCCTCCGCCAAGCTCTCCTGCGATATCGTGAAGCGGCAGAACATCATCCGCGACCGGCAGCACATCATCGGCCATTACCAGCCCGATCCGGTGAACCGCGCGAACGACCCGGGCACCGGTTTCCCCTGGGCCGATTACATGAACCGCATCAACACCTGCGTCGATGGCGGCGGCGGCGGCGGCAGCACGACCATCACGGTCGACAGCAACAACGCGAACAACAACAGCGCGGTGGCCCGCATCGTGGCGCCCTCGGCGAACTGGACATCGTCCACGAACGTGTCCGGGTATTACGGTACGGGGTATTATGCCGCGCCCACGGCGGCGATCTCCGACGGCGCGACGTTCGAGTTCTACCTGGCCGCGGCGGGCTCGAAGCAGGTCTACGCGTGGTGGACCTCGGCCTCCGACCGGTCGACGACGACGCCCTTCGTGATGTTCAACGCGAGCGGCACGAACCTCGGCTCGGTGAGCAAGAACCAGCAGACGGGCGGCGGCGCATGGCAGCTCCTCGGCACGTACAACTTCACGGCCGGCTGGAACAAGGTCGTCGTCTCGCGCTGGACGACAACCGGCTATCAAGTCATCGCCGACGCCGTGCAGATCCGCTGAACCCCTCTCCAAGGCCCGCGGCGTCACGCGCGCCGCGGGCCCTTTCCAATACGCATGCAGCATCATTCCCTGCCCCGCCTCTCCCGCCTCGCGCCCGCCCTCCTCGTCCTCCTCGCGGCGACGTCCTGCTCGAAAAAAGAAAAAGAACCGGACAATGCATTGCCGTCGCGCTCTGCAATGCCGGGGACCAGCACGAGCGCTGGATCGATAGAGGAAAAACCACCTGTCCCGACAACCGGCAACAAATCGGATGTCGAGACAAACAAAGACAAACCATTGCCGTCGGAATCGGCGAAAAAGGTGGAGGGAGGACCGGAGAAGGCGACGGGAGACGAAATACGCCCCGAAGAGCGGCAAAAAATCGCGGGGAAGATCGCGTTCATCTCGGAGCGCGATGGAAACCGCGAGATCTACGTGATCGGAGCGGATGGCAAAGGGGAAGAGCGGCTCACGAAGAGCCCACACGCCGATTACAATGGCCCCGCCTCGCCGGACGGCCGCGCGTTGCTCGTGATCCGCGTCGAACGCGAGGAAGGCCCCCAACAACTCCTGCTCCAACCCCTCGACGGAAGCCCCCCAAAACCCCTCGGACCCCTGGCAGGGCGCGTACGTCATCCCACATTTTCGCCGGACGGGCGATTCGTCGTCTACGAGACGAACGGCGGGAAGGTGGACCCGGCCCATTTTTCCGATCTCTACCGGGTGGGCAGCGACGGCAGCGGCTTCAAGCGCATCACGAAGAACGACGAAGGAAACTTCGAGCCCGCGTTCTCGCCGAAAGGTGATGCGATCGTCTTCCTTTCCAGCCGCGACCGCGTGGCCGAGCTCTATCGCATGCGGCCGGACGGGAAGGATCCCGTCCGCCTGACGAACACAGACCGCGACGAATGGGGCGCGCGGTACTCGCCCGACGGCAAGGTGCTGGTGTTCGTGAGCGATCGCGAAGGCGCAGATCGCGTATGGCTGATGCCCTCGTCCGGGGGCGAGGCGCGCCGCCTGACGCAAATGCGGCCTGCGCCGCGGATCGTCGAGGACAAGCCGACCTGGTCCCCGACGGGGAAACAAATCGCCTACATGCTGAGCGTTCCCGAAGAGCCGTCACGCGTGGGAATCGTCGCCATGGAGGACGGGAAAGAGACGTTCGTGCGCGGTCCCGGAGGGGCGGGGCAAGTCGGTGAGCCCGCGTGGTCGCCCGACGGGCGCTACCTGGCCGTGACGGTGACCCGCGGGCCCGACCAGCAGATCTGGATCGTGCGGGCCGATGGGACCGGAATGACGAAGCTGACGAGCTCTTCGGGCGGGAACTGGAATCCGATCTGGATACCGCCGAGCAAGGGAAAGGGCGGCAAATAGCACGGCGAGCGGTCTGAACCGCTAAACGGGTGGTGCCCGACCTCTGCAATGGCAAGATCCTCGGGCGCGCGCTCCGCATCCGCGAGCGCCGCCCGGGGGAATGGCGAATGAAACGGAAAACGGGCCACTGGGAGCAACGACATTTCCAGGCGCTCGGGACGACCGGCGTCCTGATTGCGGTCGTATTCGTCGCGTGCCAGGGCGACGGCGAGGGTCCGGACCGGACCCCGGCGACGGCCAAAGCCCTCGGCGGGCGGCCGCTTTCGAGCGTCGTCGGATTCACGTTCGCGGACGACCTCGACACGGGCGCTGCGGATCTCGGGCGCTACGTCCGGGCGCGCGTGGATCAGGTTGCGCGAGGGACGCTGCCAAAGGGCGTGGCGTTCCCGCTTCCGAATACGTCGACGGAGAGCGTGCAGGCGATCGCAGGGCTCTCGCCGAACGTGGTGGTGTCGTGGCTCGATCCGCTGACGTTCGATCGGAGCCCCACGGCGCCGCGGTTCGGGACGAACAACGATTACATCGCGTTTTTCGGAGATCGGTGGAGCGACGTGCCCGGCGATCCGCCGCAATGGCACGGCAGCGGCACGTCGGCGTGGATGTGGGTGAACCACGAGTCGATTCCGAATGAGGCTCCTACGTCGACGACGGCGCCGACGGGCCAGCACCTCACGCTCGCGAAGGATCTCGCGGCGGAGAACGTGCTGACGAACGACGTGACGTCGAATCGGTGGGCTCCCGCGGATCTCGCGACGTACTTGCGGGAGGCCAAGCGCCAGGTCGGCGGCTCGTGGTTTCACGTGGTGCAGGATCCGGAAGGGACATGGCGCGTCGATCGCGGCGCCGGGGCCGTTCGATACGACGCGACGAGCAAGACGCTCGCGCGCCTCACGGGGATCATGCCGCTCGAAGTCGATCACGACGACGAGGGGCACGCGCTCCCGCCCGGCGTCGTGAGCGGCATCATGGCCGATTGCTCGGGCGGTCAGACGCCGTGGGGCACGGTGATCACCGCCGAGGAAAACGTGCAGGACTTCCATGGGGACATGGAGGTGTTCTGGACGAGCGAGCAAAAACTCGTCCGCGGCGCAGGCGCGGATCCGGGCGGGCCGATCACGTTCGACACGACGCCGAGTCCAGCGAGCTTGTTCGGGATGTCGCCGGATGTGAAATCGCGCCACGCGAAGGATCTGTACGGCTATCTCGTGGAGATCGATCCGGGCAAGGCGCCGGGCGAGTATGACGGGAAAAACGCGGTGGGCGTGGGCCACAAGAAGCTCGGCGCGGTGGGCCGCGCGCGGTGGGAGAACACGTCGTTCGTGGTCGACGCGGACTGGAAGCTCCTGCCAAACGAACCCATCGTCCTCTATGCGGGGGACGATCGGCGGAGCGGCCGCCTGTACAAGTTCGTCTCGAAACACGTCTACGAGCCGGGAATGACGCGCGCCGAGACGCGCGCATTGCTCGACGAGGGGAAGGTCTACGCCGCGCATTTTGCCGGACTCGACAACACGACGGGCGTGACGATGCTCGCGACGGGCGAGGCGCCGACGGAGGCGCAGCCGGGGATCGGGCAATGGATCGAGCTCGGCACGGCGAGCACGGCGATCGCCCCGAACGCGGCCGCGCTCGGCGAGCCGGGCAAGACCGTGGGCGAGGCGCTCTCCGACATGGACTACAACGGGCTCGGCGGCTTCGCGAGCGACGACGACGTGCGGCGCGCGCTGTTCACGGCGAGCGCGAAGGTCGGGATCATGGAGCTGAACCGGCCCGAGGACGTCGAGTACAACCCGCGGGATCCGAGCGGGACGCCGAGGATCTACGTGTCGTTCACGAACCACGGGCACAAGACGCAGCTCGATCAGGCGGGCAAGCTGATCGATCCGGCGGTGCACGAGCAGGCCTCGGTGAAGCGCCCCGACATGGTCGGCAACATGTTCGCATTGCAGGAGGCGAACGCGAAGCGCCCCGGGGCGTCGACGACATTCGTGTTCTTCCGCGTCTGGGCCGGCACGAATGCGACAGGGCCGTACGATGCGTCGAACCCCGACAACATCCTGATCGATCACGAGGGAGGCGTGTGGTTCGGCACGGATGGGAATTTCGCGACGAACCAGCGCGCCGATGCGGTGTACTTCCTCGACCTCGATCGCGCGCACGCTGCAGGCGCGCCGGGCGTCGTGTCGCCGACGTTCGGCAAGGCATTCCGCATCGTGGCAATGCCGAGCGACGCGGAGGCCACGGGGCCGGCGCTCGCCGCGGACATGCGCACGCTCTTCGTGAGTGTGCAGCACCCGGGCGAACACGTGCAGAGCGTATGGCCCCACGGGGCGCGGTGAACGCGCGCCTGCCCTCGTTCGTGCTCGCGTGCGGGCTCCTCGTGGGCCTCGGGGCGGCCTCGTGCGGGCGGCGCGAGGAAAGGGCAGCCGAGGGGCTCTACGACCCGCTCGCGCGCGCCCGCGAGGCCGCTGGGCGGGTGAACAACCCCGAGGCCTCGGTGCCGCCGCTCTGTTACACGAAGACCGGCGGGACCTCGAACCCGTGCTGGGTCTGCCACACGAGCGCGCACGGCACGAATGTGCGCGCGGACGCGCATTTGCAGGAGGAATACGCGTTCTCGGACGCGGCGCGCGAGAACCACTACACGAACCTGTTCGTCGATCGGAGCGCGGAGATCGCGCAGATGTCGGACGAGGAGATCCTCCGCTACGTGCGCGAGGACAACTACGCGCCGCTGCAGCGCGCGCTCACGAGCGCACGCGGGTACGAAGGATACGTGCCGGATCTCGATCTCGATCGCGGCTTCGACGACGAGGGGTTTGCGCGCGATGGGAGTGGCTTTCGCGCCGTTCGGTTCAAGCCGTTTCCCGGTACGTTCTGGCCCACGAATGGGAGCACGGACGATGTGTTCATCCGCTTGCCCGAGGTGTTTCGCGCGGACGAACACGGAAAACCGTCACGCGCGATCTACGCGCTGAACCTGTCGCTGCTCGAAGCCGCGATCACGACGGATCCCGACGCGAAGGAGGATCGGATCGACCGCACGATCGAGCCGGTCGACGAGCGGCTGCTCGGGGAGGATCTCGACGACGATGGAGCGCTCTCCGCGGGCGTGACGCGCGTGCGGCGCTTGCCACGCACCTACGCCGGCGCCGCGTCGAGCGAGCCGCTCGAACGAGGGATCTATCCGCGGGGCGTGGAGTTTTTGCATTCGGTCCACTACCTGGATCCGGACGCGCCCGGATACGTCGCGCGGCGCATGAAGGAGCTTCGATATTCACGCAAGGTGCTGAAGCTCGATCGATGGGCGCTCCTCCGCGCCTACGAAAAAGAGCAGGACGAAAAGGACGAGGGGCTCCTGCCCGTGTACACGGGGTCGGCGACGAGCGGGCTGCGCAATGCGTTCGGCTGGCAATTGCAGGGGTTCATCGAGGACGCCGAGGGGCGGCTGCGGCTGTCGACGGACGAGGAGCATCGGTTCTGCATGGGCTGCCATTCGGGCCTCGGCGTGACGGTCGATCAGACGTTTGCCCTCGCGCGCAAGGTGCCGGGAAGGGAAGGCTGGCGGGTGCAAGACCTCCGCGGCATGCCCGACGTCCCCGAGCTCGGGCACGCGGATCCTGAAGTGCTCACGTATCTGCGTCGTGTGGGCGGAGGCGACGAGCTACGCGCGAACGACGAGATGCTCGCGCGCTTTTTCCCCGGCGGAATCCTCGCGGAATCCGAGCTGCGACGTGCAGCGCCCGGCGGCGATCGGGACCTCGCGTTCCTGCTCCTGCCGTCGCGCGAGCGCGCGCTCGCGCTCGACAAGGCGTATCGGGCGATCGTTCGAGGTCAACGCTTCGATCTCGGCCGCGACGCGCTGCTTCGACCCGCAGTGAACGTGCACCGGGCGATCGAGAACGGGTCGACGGACCTCGGCAAGGCAAATCGGGTCTACACCGACGGGCGGCTGCGGCTCGATTGGTGATGGTGCTACACTCGGGGACGTCATGTCCCACGAGCGCACGAGCCTGACGGCCAAGAAGATTGCACGATTCATGGTCCTGATCGACGCCGTGCCCCGATTCGCCGGCCTCTTGCCGGCAGATGCGGCGACCACGGCGGAGGCCATCCTGCGCGCGTCCGGGGCCGTCGCGCAGCGGCACATCGACATGATGCGCGCGCCGTGGACACAACGATTCTACGAGATCGCGGAGGCATGGACGGCCCGCGGTCAGCTTGTCTGGTTCGGGCTGCGAAAGCGGTGGATGGCAGATGCCGTGGAGGAGGCGATCGCAGCGGGAGCGACGCAGCTTCTGGTCGTGGGCGCAGGGTTCGATCCGCTGGCCGCGATCATCGCGCGGCGTCATCCGGAGGTGACGTGCGTGGAGATCGACGCGCCGGCGACGGCAGCGCCGAAACGCGAAGGGGTGCGGGGCGCGGGGTTTGCACGGACGAACCTGCACCTGTGCGCAGCGGATCTGTCGAAGCGATCCCTCGGCGAGGTCTTGCGCGAGACGCCGTGGCGGAGCGACGCGCAAAGCGTGGTCGTGGCCGAGGGGCTGCTCATGTATCTGGACGTGAAGGACGTGAAGGCGTTTTTCCGGGCGATCCACGAGCACACGGGGGCCGGGAGCCGCGTGGCCTTCTCGTACGTGGATGGAGACGACGCCGGGCAGCCGCATCTCGGGACGCTGGATTGGCTGATCCGCACGTCGCTTCGATTGGCCGGGGAGCGAATGCGGTGGGGGATCCCGCCCGAGCGGCTGCGAGCATTCGTGGAGGAAGCGGGGTTTTTCGTGGGCGAGCAGGTGGACGGGGCGGCGTTGCAGAAGGAGGTTCTCGCGCCGCTCGGTTTGCCGGAGGAGCCGGTGGCGGCGTATGAATATCTGGCGATGGTCGAGCGGGCCAAGGCGCGGGAATGAGCGCTACCGCGCCGGCGCCTTCGGGCGGGCGCGGCGGCTCGAACGCCCGATGGCGTGCGCGACGCCTTGCTCCAGGCTGCTCACCGTCTTGATGCCGCGCATGTCGATCCCGATGTCCACGAGCGTCCGCGCAGCCGCGGGGCGCACGCCCGTGAGGACCACCTCCGCGCCGAGCAGCCCCGCCGCCTGCGCCGCCTGCACGAGGCCGAGCGCGACGCCCGTGTCCACCGTGCGAACGCCGGTGATGTCGAGAATCGCGACCTCGGCGCGATGCGCGACGACGCCCTGGAGCAACGCCTCGAGCACGAGCGCCGCCCGGCTTTCGTCGATGGCGCCGACGAGCGGCATGAGCACGACGCCCGGGGCAATCGGCAAGAGCGGCGTCGAGAGCTCGCGCAAGGTCTCGCGTTGCGCGTCGATGAGCCGGTCCTGGAACGTCGCCTGCTCCGCCTCGGCCCGCCGGAGGTCGGTGACGTCGGAGCCAATGGCGCAGACCGCATAAAGCTTGCCCCGCGCGTCGAACAACGGAAACTTGGACCCGAGAAAGATGCGCGGGCCGATCTTCGTGGGAATCTCCACTTCGAGCTGGACCGGCACGCCCCCGTCGAAGACGCGCCGGTCATCCGCGCGATTCCTCGCGACGACGTGGGGCGGAAAGAGATCGGTATCCAATTTTCCGACCGCGGAGCCCGGTTCGAGGCCCAGCCCTTCGTCGAAGCCGCGGTTCGTCAGGGTATAACGTCCCTCGATGTCCTTGACGAAGAGGAAGATGGGCGCATTCGAGATGACCGCATGCAGCATCGCCTCGCTCCGCTCGCGCGCCTCGCGGTCCCGTTTCTGCTCGGTGATGTCGTAGCCGCTGGCCACGACCGCGGTCGGTCGTCCCTCGCCGTCGAGCAAGCGCCCGACGTTCCATTGCAGGATATGAACGGCGCCGTCCCGCGACGCGACCGGGTTCTCGAAGCCGCGCGTCTCCTCGCCCGCGAGCACCTTGCGCATGTCGGCCGCGACCCGAGGCCGCGCCTCGGGCAGCACGAACAGTTCGAGGTAGTTTTTCCCGAGGATCTCGTCCCTCGACCACCCGTAGACGCGCTCGGCCTCGGTGTTCCATTCGAGAATGGTGTCGTCTTCGCCAATGAGCACCACGACGCTCTTGAAGGCGTTTATCAGGCTCCGAAAACGCGCATCGCCATCGCAGCGAACGGCAGCGGTGGCAGACGCGGCGCACCTCGCGAGCGCGTACGCCGCTTCGTCGAAGACGGCGACCAGCCTGTCGAGCGCGTCCGCATGGGTCGCGGGGTCGCCGCCGGAAGCAGACCACGCGCGGAGCACGCGCTGGAAATGGCGGCGGGCCTTGGAAAGGGCGCGGTGCACCTCGTCGGCGGGCGCGCCGCGACGCCCGAGGCCGAGCGCCGCCGCCGAGACGCGCTCGGCGGCCGCATCGTCTCCGAGGAGCGTGTCGATCGTCGCGCCCACGAGGGCCTCGGACCAGGCAGCGACCTCCGCCGTCGTCGCCTTGCCGAGGCACGCGACCTCGGTCGTGGCGTCGCCGGCAATCACCAGCGCCAAATCGCGCGCCTGGCTTTCGAGAAACGCGCGATACGTGGTCGCCCCCTGATCGCTCATGTCGCTCTCCTCTGTCCGCCCATGACGGAGGGATCACGACACCTCACCTCTCCAAGGACGTCAAGCGATTGGACGAACCATCCTGCTGGCGCGACGCCCCTCAGATCTGCGCGTACCCGCCGTCGACGAAGAGCTCGGCGCCGTTGACGAAGCTGCTCGCGTCGGAGGCGAGGAACACAGCGGCCTTGCCGACCTCGTCCGGATCACCGAGCCGGCCGAGGGGAATCGTGCTGGCGAGGCCCTGGAGAAGCGCTTTGGCCTCCTCCTCCGTCGGCGCAAGCGAAGCGAGGCCCGGGGTCTTGATGGGGCCGGGGCTGATCACGTTGACGCGAATGCGGCGCGCCTTGAGGTCGAGGATCCAGCTTCGCGCGAAATTTCGCACGGCCGCTTTCGTCGCGCTGTACACGCTGAACGACTCGGTGCCCATCGTCGACGTGGTCGAGGCGTTCAGGATGATCGAGCCGCCGTCGACGAGGAGGGGCAATGCCTTCTGCACCGTGAAGAGCACGCCCTTCACGTTCGTGTTGAAGGTCTTGTCGTAATGCTCCTCGGTGATCGCGCCGAGCGGGAGGAACTCTCCGCCGCCGGCATTCGCGAAGACGACGTCGATGCGGCCCGCCTGCTCGCGGACGACGGTATACAGTTGGTCGAGATCCGCGAGGTTCGACGAATCGGCGCGGATGCCGACGGCGCTGCTCCCGATCGCCGCGACGGCCGCGTCGAGCTCGGCCTTTCGCCGGCCCGTGATGAAAACGCGCGCGCCTTCCGCGGCGAACCGTTTGGCCGCGGCCAATCCGATGCCCGTGCTCCCGCCCGTGACGACGGCAACTTTTCCTTCGAGTGCACCCATGATCATTCTCCCGCTTCTTTGAGATCCGTTCGGTTTGGTTCGCCGGGCACGCGCTCCGACGTGGTAGGACATGCCGCCGCCGCGGAGGACGTCCGCGTCGACGTTGTTGACCACGTGGTCCAGTATTGGACTTGTGGACCGATCGGTCAAGTACCATAGAGAGAGGTATGGGTCGTCCACGTAAGTTCGAGGTGGAACAGGTGCTCGAAGCCGCGCGGGACCAGTTCTGGGAGAAGGGGTACGCGGCGACGTCGCTCGACGACCTGATGCGGGCGACGGGGCTCGGAAAAGGCAGTCTTTACGCGGCGTTCGGCGACAAGCACCAGCTCTTCCTCGCCGTGCTCGACGCCTACGCCACCTGGCGACTCGACGCCATACGCGCCGCGCTCGGCGGCGACGCGCCCGCGATCGATCGCCTTCGGGGTCTCTTCCGGATGGACCTGCCGACGCCCGAGGCCGCCGCCGTCTGCGAGCGTGGGTGTTTGCTGGTGAACAGCGCCTCGGAGCTCGCATCCCACGACCCCGAGGTGCGAAAGCGGGCGCGGGAGACGTTCGGCGCGCTCGAAGAGCTGCTCGTCGGGCTTGTGGGGGAGGCGCGCGATGCGGGGGATCTGCCGCCGGAGACGGACGCGCGCGAGGTCGGCCGGTTATTGCTCGCAGTCCTGCAAGGGATGGAGTTCCTCGCCAAGACGGGGCTGGAGCGCGAGGCGCTCGGGCGCATCGGCGAGGCGGCCGTGGCGAGGCTGCTCGGCGCCGCCCCCGCGTGCCGTCCGGCGAAGCGGCGGCGGCAGACGTGAGGGGAGGCGCGAGGGCGCGACTTCAGCGCCGTCGCCCGCCCTGGCCCGTGGCGTAGGCGATGCCGCTCGCCAGCGTGCCGCGAACGACCAGCGACGCGAGGGAGACATCGAGCTCGACCAAGGTTCGCGCGACATCCGAGCGGATGCCCGTCAGCACGACCTCCGCACCCACGAGCCCGAGCGCCTGCGCCGTACGCAGGAGCGTATTGGCGACGTGGGTATCCACCTGTTTGACGCCGGTGATGTCGATGATCACCACCCGCGTCTGCTTGCCCACGGCCGCATGCAGCACCGTCTCCAGCATCTGGTCGGCGCGCCTCGCGTCGACGACGCCGATGAGCGGCATCACCATGATGTCCTCGCGAATGGGGATGAGGGGAGTGGACAGCTCTTCGAGGAGCGCGCGTTGTACACGGATCACCTCGTCCTGCAGGGCAGCACGCGCTTGCTCGGCCTGCTCGCGCGCCACGAGCTCTTGTTCGAGGCGCCCCGCCTGGAGGCGAATGATATCGGCGGACTGTCTGCGCTCCGTGACGTCCTGCACGGTGCCGAGCATCCGAAGCGGCGTGCCCGATTCGCTGTAAAAGACCTTGCCTTGCTCGTGGACGACGCGCGTCTCGCCCGTCGGCAGCACGATGCGGTGCTCGATGCTGTAAGGGGCGCGCTCGTTCACGGTCCTGTTCACGGCCTCGGTGACCATGGCCCGATCGTCGGGATGAATCGTGCCGATGAACGCCTGGTAGCTGACGTCGAACTTTCGCGGCTCGTAGCCAAAGATGCGAAAAATCTGGTCGGACCAGGTCAAGCCCCCCGTGGGAATGTCCCAATCCCAATTGCCCATGTTCCCAATCTGCTGGGCCCAGAGCAGGCCTTCCTCGCTCGCGCGGAGCGCACCTTCCGTCTTTTTGTGCGCCGTGACGTCGCGAAGATGGACGAGCGCGCCGCCCTCCGGGTCGACCTGGCACGGCGTCACGACGAGCGAAAACCAGCGCTGCGCCTCGTCCGCTGCGTAGCTCGTCCCCAGCTCCAGGTCGAAGCGCGCGCGGCCGCCCGCGATCACCTCGCCGATGCCGGCGCGCATCGCCGCTCGGTCCGTCTCGTGCATGTCGAGCATGGATGCGGGGGACGTGCCCGCGGGGAGATCGCGGCGTCGTCGCCCCGGCTCGCTGTCGTCGGCGAGCCGATGCCACGCGAGATTGGCGTACCGAATGCCCCCGCGCGCGTCGACGAGCGCGACCGGATCCGTGAGCGCATCGAACGCAGACCACGGCCCCGCGGCCAAATGGGACGAACTCCCGGACGACGGCGTGTCCTTCAACATGTAACTCCCCCCCGAAACCCGAGCCCCAGCTCTGGCCCCCCGATGGCCAAATCCGCGAGCTTGCGCGCCTGCGCGTCTTGGGTGTGAATTTACCGGGTGGGCGTGCTTGCCGTCAAGCTTGGAGGAACGACCGCGTCGACGGTACCGTGCTATTTCCGCTGCGACGCGAACGCCTTGAATGCCTCGGCGTAGTCGGGGTGCCACCGCGAGAGCGGTGGGCGGTTCTCGACGATGTCGCCGGCCGCCCAGAGAATCCGGCGCTCGTCGAGCGAGCGCGGGACCTCGTTGTCCGGGCAGAGAATGTAGAAATCATTCGCGGCCAGGCGCTCCATCATGAAGTCGATCGTCTGCTCCGGCGTCCACGCCCCCGCCGGTTTGTCGGTACGGCCGGACCCGGTGAGCTCGGTGAAGACGAATCCCGGAATGAGCAGGTGCGCGCTGATCTGGCAGCCGGGGGTGTTGCGGAGCTCATGCTGAAGCGCCTCGGTGAATGCTTTCACGCCAGCCTTCGAGACATTGTACGCCGGGTTGCCGGGCGGCGTGGTGATGCCCTGTTTCGAGCCGGTGTTGATCACGAGGCCGGGCCGCCCCTGCTCGATCATCCGAGGCACGAAGACCTGCGTGCCGTGGAGGACGCCCCAGAGGTTCACGTCGATCGTCCGCGCCCAGCTCTCCGCGGGTCCGAGCACGGTGCTTCGAGGGCCGATGCCGGCGTTGTTCAAGAGGATGTTCGTCCCGCCAAACCGCGCGGTGACGGCGGCTTCGAGCGCGACGAGCGCCTCGACGCGGCTGACGTCGGTCTCGGAGGTCATCACATCGGCGTCGCCGCCCGCCGCCACGGCCACGACGGCCTCACGCGCCCGCGCGAGCCGATCGGCGCCGAGGTCGGCGATGCAAACACGAAGGCCGAGCGACGCGAGCTTCTTCGCGGCCGCGAGGCCAATGCCCGCGGCGCCGCCCGTGACGACGGCAACGGCGCCCGGAATGAAAGCGGGGTGCATCATGACATCTCCTGTGGTGAGAATCGCTGGGGGTTTCAGGTCTGCGCGAGCGCGCGCTCGATCGCGGTCACGAGGAGGTCGGCATCGGGCGGCACGTCGGGCGAGAACCGGTCGACGACCTCGCCCTTGCGATCGACGAGAAACTTCTCGAAGTTCCAGAGGATCTCGTGCGGCGCGCCCGGTTCGATGCCGTAACCGACGAGCCGCGCCCGAAAATCACTGCCCGGGAGCGCGCGCGCCTCGGGCTGGGCCGAGGTGAGCGCGCCATAAAGCGGGTGCTGGCCCTCGCCCTTGACGACGATCTTCGAGAAGAGCGGGAAGGTGACGTCGTACGAGGTGGAGCAGAACGACTGGATCTCCGCGTCGGTCCCGGGCTCCTGCGCGCCAAACTCGTTCGCGGGGAAAGCGAGGACCTCCAAACCCTGGTCCTTGTACTTGCGATAGAGGGCCTCGAGCGCCGTGTACTGAGGCGTGAGCCCGCACCGCGAGGCGACGTTGACGACGAGGCGAACCTTGCCGCCGTACGCGCCAAGCGAGGAGGGACGGCCATCGATGGTGTTGACAGGGATCCGTTCGAGGGAAGATGCCATGGCCTTGGGATTACTCGTCACAGGCGCGAGGCGCAATCGGCCGCGGGCGAGTGCGTCCCTCCAGGACGCTGCGTCCGCAAGAGCCGCCACACCCGCTCGTTCCACGTGGACCTGCCCCCCACCGTGCCCGTGGCAAGACCCTCCTCTCGCTCGTACCCCGCCGCGTCTCGGCCTCTCCTTGTCGAAGAAGCCGCCACCGCGGTCCTCCAAGCCATGTTCGCCTGCACGGCGGCGACGTTCGACGGGAGCCCTCACGTCACGCGCGCGCGGCTCCTTCGCGGCGTCGTCCACCTCCGCCCCGAGGGCAGCTACCAGCGCCTCTTCGGCATCGACCGTCCGACCGGCGCGCGGATCGAAGGCACCGGCGACCTGACCTGAGTTCGGCTGGGCAGGCTGTTACGTGAAGATGAGGTCGATCCGGATCTCCAGGCCGTGCTCGACGCCGAGGAGAAGGCGTGAACGTAATGAGCAAAACCCGGTCGACATGACGCGCGATAGCCCCCAGGCTCGCTTGACAGGCTGCAGCGTTTTGCGTTCTTCTCCCTAAGGCGTCGATTCGTTGGCGCAGCGTCCTAGGCTTCTCGTCCCATAGGTGGACGTCCCGCGTCCCGCCTCGCGAGCAAGGCGTGGCCCGGCTTGCTTCACCCCCGAGGCGAGCTCGCTTCGCGCTCTCGCAGAACGGCGAAGGGGTCACCACGCGAGCGCTCTTTCGAGCGCCTCCCGTGAACGTGAGTCCGATCATGCAGCACAACCACGCAGCATTCGCGCCTGGCACCATGTTCGAGGATCGTTATGAGATCCTTGCCAAACTCGGCGAGGGTGGCTTCGGCGTGGTGCACAAGGCCCGCCAGCTCACCACGGGGCAGCCAATCGCGTTGAAGACGCTGCGCCTCACCGAGCACGGGGGCGCCGCGCAGACCGACACGCGGGTCGCGCGCTTCCTGCGCGAAACGCAGCTCTGCGCCCAGCTTCACCACCCCAACATCGTCCAGCTCGTCGACGCAGGACAGAGCAGGGACGGGATTCTTTACACCGCATTCGCCTTCGCCCCCGGCGACGACCTCGCCGCGCTGCTCGCGAGGGAGGGCGCGCTCGCGCCGCGCGAGGCGAAGTATTTGATGCTCCAAGTACTCGACGCCCTCGCGGCTGCCCACGCAGCAGGCGTGGTCCACCGCGATCTGAAGCCCAGCAACATCATGGTGATCCCCACGGGCGCCCGCCGCAACGCGCTCGTGCTCGACTTCGGGATCGGCTCCACGATCGACGCCGAGAGATCCACACGCCTGACCGGCAGCCACGACGCGCTGGGCACGCCCGGCTACGGGGCGCCGGAGCAGTGGCGCGGCGCCGAGCCCTCGCCGCGCGCAGATCTCTTCTCCTGGGGCCTCGTGTTCCTCGAATGCCTGACGGGCAAGCCGGTGTACAGCGGCACGGCGGCCGAGATCTTCTATCAACTGCTCGACGCCGATCCCGTCCCGATCCCGGCCGCGCTCACGCGCCACCCCCTCGGCGCCCTCCTCGCCCGCGCCGTTTGCAAGGACGTCGCCGCGCGTGAGGTCACCGCCCGCGGGCTCCTCGACGCGCTCGACGCCTGCGACCTGCGCGGGTTGTCCCGCGAGGGGATGCTCGGCGCCGCGAGCCCCGCGGCCGGCGAGGGCCTCCGGACATGGACCACGAGCACGACGATCACCACGTCGCTCGAGCACCGGAGGGGGTCGGTCCCGCCGACGCTGGACGGCGAGCGCCGGCAGCTCACGGCGCTCTGCTGCCGCCTGAGGACACGCGCCGCCACGGAGCAGGCCCTCGACGCCGAGGCACACGACGGCCCCTTGCGCTCCGCGCTCGCCCTCTGCGCGAACGTCGGACACCGCCACGGGGGGTACGTGGCCGCGGCGCTCGGCGACGATCTGCTGATCTACTTCGGCTACCCCACCGCGGCGGAGGACGACGCCAAGCGCGCGGCCCGCGCGGCGCTGGAGATGGCCGTCGCCGTGCAAGCCGAAGAGCCGCGGATCGCTGCGCGGAACGTCCGGGTCGAGGCAAGCATCGGTGTCCACACCGGCCCGGTCGTCGATGGGGATCTGGAGGACCTCCACGGCACGAGCCTCGTCACGGGCGCCACCCCGCGACTCGCCGCACGGCTCGCCTCGCTGGCGGTGCCGGGGTCCGTGATGGTCAGCGCTGCGTCGCAAGCGTTGCTGCGCGTCGCCTTCGAGCTCGAAACCGAAGGCGTCCGCTCCATCGAGGGGATCGCGGCGCCCGTGGAGACCTTCCGCCTCGGGCAGGAGCACGTCCACGCGACGAGGTGGCCGACCCCCGACGGCACAAAGGCCCCGCTCTCCGGCCGAGATTCCGAGATGGCGCTGCTCCTGGAGCGATGGCGCCTCGCGTGCGAGGGCGTCGGCCAGTCGAGCCTCATCACGGGCGAGCCAGGCATCGGCAAGAGCCGCCTGACGCGCGAGCTGCGCGTTCGGCTGGCGCGCGAGCCCCACACCTTCCTCGAAGCGCGGTGCTCACCCGACATGCAGCACAGCGCCCTCGCGCCGGTGGTCGATCTCCTGTCGCGCGTGCTCAAGCTCGACCAGGAAGCGAGCGCGGGCAGCAAAAGCGCGCGCCTCGCGGAGGAGCTTACCGCGCACGGCTTCACGCCGGCGGAGGCCATGCCGCTCTTCTTGCCGCTCTTCTCCCTGCCCCTCGACGCGCCGTATGCCCCGCTCGACGTCTCGGCGCAGCGGCAGAAGGCGCTGACGCTCGAGGCCATCGCGTCGCTGATCTTCACGATGGCCGACACGCAGCCCGTCCTCCTGCTGGTCGAAGATTTGCACTGGGCCGATCCCACCACGCTAGAGCTGCTGACCCAGCTCGTTCGCGAGGTGCCCACGGTCCCCATGTGCTTGCTCATGACGGCACGTCCCGAGTTCTCGCCATCGTTCGCGATGAACAGCGTGCTCCTGCTCCCGCTGAGCCGCCTGGAGCGCCCGCAGATCGCGGAGATGCTCCACGGGTTCGTCGGCCACAAGGCGCTGCCCCCCACCTTGATCGATCGGGTGGCGAGGCGCGCCGACGGGGTGCCTCTCTTCGCGGAGGAGCTGCTGCGGATGATGATCGACGCGGGGCAGCTCGTGGAGCGCGAGGAGCGCTACGACCTCGCGGGCCCGCTCTCCGACGACGCGATCCCGGGGACCCTGCACACGCTGCTCACGGCGCGCCTGGATCGGCTCGCGCGCGCCAAGGAGACCGCGCAGCTCGCGGCGGCGCTGGGGCGGGAGTTCAGCCTCGGGGTGCTCTCGGCCGCGAGCCCGCTCGGTCCCGCGGTGGTGGCGGACGACCTGGAAAAACTGATGCGCGCAGGACTCGTGCTGCGCAAGGGGCGGACCAAGGACGCGGTGGGGGTGTTCAAGCACGCGCTGATTCGCGATGCGGCCTATGAGTCGCTCTCCACGAACGCGCGGCTGCGGGTCCACGCACGGATCGCGGGCACGCTGGAGGAGCGCTTTCCGGAGGTGGTCCGGACGCGACCGGATCTGCTCGCGCATCACCACGCGGCGGCGGAGCAGAAGCCGCAAGCGATGGCTTACGCGCTGCAAGCGGCGGAACAGGGGCTGCAACGCTCGACGTACGCCGAGGCCGTCGCGCACGCCTCCAATGCCATCGCGTGGGCGTCCGCGCTGCCGGCCACCGAGGGGATCGAGGCGGAGCTCTCCGCGAACGGCATTTTGACCCAGGCCCTGATGGCGATCCGGGGCTGGGCGGATCCGCAGGTCAAGGCGACCGCGGATCGCTCGGCCAGCCTGCTCCAACGGCTCGATCAGGACAGCAAGCACAGGGTGCCGACGTTGTGGTTTCTGTTCACCTATCACCACGTGGCCAGCAATCGCCGGACGGCACGCGCGGCGGCTGAGGCGCTGGTCGCCATTGCCGAGCGCTCCGGCGACCCGGGATTCCGCGCGGCCGCCGCGGCGCTCCATGGCCTCGCGCTTTTCATGGATGGCGACCATGCGGATGCGAGACCCGCCGTCGAGCGCGCTGTCGAGCTCTACGATCCCACCCTTCACCGGGACCACGGGGCGCGCTTTGGGCTGGATACGCTGGTCCTGGCAAAGTCGTACGTGGCCCAGCTCCGGTGGCTCTCGGGCGATGCCGCTACGGCCTTCCCGCTCGTCACGAGCACCCTTGAATGGGCGCGCGAGATCGGTCACGTCCCTTCGATCGCCATTGGCTTGCTGTACGGGGGGATGGTCCATCAGCTCGCCGGCGACCGGCGCGCGGTCGCCGCCATGGCCGGAGAGCTCCTCGCGCTGAGCGGGAAATATGGGCTGCCTGCCTACGAAGGCTATGCCGCGACCCTCCACGACTGGGCGACCGGCGACGGGCGGCGCGCCCAGGCGATCGTCAATGTCCTCTCCGACCTCGGGTGCAAGCTCGGCCTCTCGTATTATGGTTCTCTGGCCGCCGATGCCCAGGCGGAGCGCGGCGAGCTCCTCGAGGCCATCACGAGCATCGACCATTGCCTTTCTTTGTGCCGCGAGAACGACGAGCACTTTTACGAGCCCGTGCTCCACCTTCGCCGCGCCATGTACGAGGCGCAAAGGGATCCTGCGGCCGAAGGCGTCCGGAGCTCGCTGGAGGAAGCGGCCCGGCTGGCGCGGCGCCAGGACATGCCGAGGATCGAAGCGCTGGCGACGCTGGAGCTCGTCCGGCGCTCCGGCGCAGCCGAGCAGCGCCGCGCACGGCTCGACGAGCTGCTCACGCGCCACCCGGGTCTACGAGAGATCGAAGTCGACAACCACGAAGGAGAAGCCCGATGGGCATGAACAAGTTGCTGGATTTTCGCACGGCTTACATGCGTTCGATCGCGACGGCGTGGTCCTCTCCGAGTTTTCTGAACGAGCTGACCACGAACCCCACCGGGACGTTATCGAGGTATTTCGGCTTCGACTGGCCGTGGACCAGCGCCTGCACCCTCGAAATCACGACCAGCGAGGCCGCCCAGGGCCGGTTCGAGTGGATTGGCGACGAGTGGGTCTGGTCCAAGAACCTGCTCGACAGCCTGACGCTATACCTGCCGCTCACGGCGCCGTCGAGCGACCCGAACGCGAGAGCCATGGCGCTCGCGGATTATTACCGGCAGCGCGCCTCGTTGTTCAGCGACGACTGGGGAACGGAGTACGGCCCCTTGGGTCCCCTCTCGGCTTTGAGGAGCCCCCGAGGGGTGCCGGTGTTGAACGACCCGGCCATTGGACCCCATAGCAGCGCTCCTGTCGGCGGCTTCGTCCCGAGTGACAATGAATTCAGTGCATTCCAGGTCGCGCTACTTTCGGCGCTCGCCAAGGCCTGGGCCGACCCGGGCTTCAAGCAGAAGCTCTTGATCGATTCCACGGTAGCTCTGCACACCATCCGCGGGTACGAGCTGCCCTGGAACATGAACATCATCATCAGGGATGATAGCGGGGCCCACTGGACTCCGCCGAACGTGTCGAGCAGCCCGCCGTCGCACGGCCAGTCGTATTGGACGTTCTCGCAACCGTCCGCGCTCACGCTCTATTTGCCCACGAAACCGCACAATGTGGAAGCCGAGCCCATCGCGCTCGCTGCATACAACGCGACGGGCGCCGAATACCCCTTCACCTGCTGCTGCTAGCGGGTGGAACGAAGACCTCGATGGAGCCTCTGGAGCTGAGTCAGGTGCTGGCACTCAAGCCGACCCTGCGGGTCGAGCGCGTGGAGACCGGCGCGGCCTTCTTGATTGGCGAGCGTGAGCGATTCGTCCTCTCCGGCGCCAGCACCGTCGAGGTGGCCATGCTCGTCGATGGCCGGCGCACCGTACATGACATCCTGCACGCCGCGCGCGCTCGGGTCTCGGAGCCGGAGGCGCTTTATATCCTGAGCAAGCTCGCGGCGCGCGGCTACCTCGTGCCCGCGGCTCCAGAGCTTCCCTCCGAGGCTACGGCCTTCTGGCACGGGGTGGGCCTCGACGGCAGGGCCGCCACCGAGGCCCTGCGCCGCACCCCCGTGTCGGTCCAAACCCTCGGCGAAGCCATTCCTGCCGCATGGATGACCGAGGCGCTCGTGCAGGCAGGCGTGCGGGTCGACGGCGAGGCGCGCGTGCAGGTGGTCGTGAGCGACGATTCCCTGCGGCCGGAGCTTGCCGCAATCAATCGCCGCGCGCTGGCGGAAGGGACGCCCTGGTTCCTGATGAAACCCACCGGCGTCCAGCCGCTCCTCGGACCCGTGTTCGAGCCCGGCGCTGGCCCCTGCTGGGAATGCCTTTCCTTCTGGATACGCCAGAACCGCCCGGTCGAGGAGATGGTGCGCCGGCGCGGAAACGACGAGGGTGTCGTCGCTCCCCCCAGGGCGGCCATGGAAGCGAGCATCCGAACGGCCTGCGGAATCGGCGCCCTGGTGATCGCCCGCGTGCTCGCCGGGGGGGACAGGAGCTCCCCCCCTCCGCTCGGCTCCCGGGTGCTCGCCCTCGATTGGTCCACCTTCCAGACCACGGCGCACGCGGTCGTCCGGCGGCCGCAATGCCCGACGTGCGGAGATCGAGGGTTGATGACGGACGTCGGCGAGCGGCCGATCGAATTGCAGCCGATCGAAAAGGCGCATTACGAGGACGGGGGATACCGCAGGCAAACCCCGCGGCAGACCTACGAGCGTTATCAACACCTCATCAGCCCGATCACCGGAGCCGTGACCCACCTGATCCCGATGCCGGGAAAGGACACCGAGCTCCGTGCCGTGTATGCGTCGGGGTACCTGGTTTGCCCTCGGGACGGCGTGCCGCACGCCAACGTCTTCGACAAGGCCTGCGCGGGCAAGGGACGCAGCGCGGATCAGTCGAGGGTCAGCGCGCTCTGCGAAGCCCTCGAACGTTATAGTGGCGTCTACCAGGGGGACGAGGCGCGCGTCCGCGGCAGCAAGGACGAGCTCGGCGCGGCGGCGCTCTGCCTTGGCGATCTCTTGAACTTCAGCGACGCGCAATATCACGCGCGCGATCGACTCCGTGCGCAAGGCGTGGATCGACGCCAATCGGTGCCCGAGCCGCTCGATGCCAGCACCCGGATCGATTGGACGCCGGGCTGGTCGCTGAGCAAACGCGAAAGGCGCTACGTCCCGCTGGCCTATTGTTATGCCGAGGCCCCGGCCGAGAGTGGCACCGCATTCTGCGGCCCCTGCAGCAACGGGGTGGCGGCCGGCACCTGCCTCGAAGAAGCCTTGCTTCAGGCCCTGCTCGAGCTCGTGGAGCGCGATGCAGCCGCGATCTGGTGGTACAACCGGATGTCACGCCCGGCGATCGACCTCGAGAGCTTCGCGGATCCCTACTTCGACGCCATCCAGGCCGACTCCACCCGCCTCGGCTGGAAGGTATGGGCGCTCGATCTCACCCACGATCTGGGCATCCCCACCTGCGCGGCGCTCGCCCATGAGCCCCGCGCGGATCGATTCGCCATTGGGTTTGGCTGCCACCTCGATCCACATCTCGCCGTGCAGCGATCGCTTACCGAGCTCAACCAGCTCTTTGACCCCGAAGGCACGCGCCGGGCGCCGTGGGACGTGGAGCGCCTGCTTGCCCGCGACTATCTCTTCCCCCACCCCGATCTTCCGCGGATCACGGCCGGGAGCTTCCCTCGCA
Organism: Polyangium sorediatum; assembly: GCF_029946465.1. Lineage (NCBI taxonomy): Bacteria > Pseudomonadati > Myxococcota > Polyangiales > Polyangiaceae > Polyangium > Polyangium sorediatum. The sequence continues at coordinate 9,888 of NZ_JARZHI010000028.1, read as the reverse complement.
TCGGCGGCGCCGATCTGCGCGCCGACATCGAGCATTGCGCGAAGCGTATCGAGGAGGCGGGCCTCGAGCTCGTCGTGGTGGACAAGACCCGCCCCGATATCGGCCTGCACGTGATCCAGGTGATCGTCCCCGGGTTGCGCCATTTCTGGCCTCGATTCGGCCCGGGGAGGCTTTACCAGGTTCCGTGCGCGCTCGGCTGGCTCGCGCGCCCGCTCGCCGAAAGCGAGCTCAACCCGGTCCCTCTTTTCGTCTAGCCGCTCAGGAGATCCGCATGCGTGATGGATTCCGGATCATGGACGTGGACCGTCACGTCATGGAGCCAATCTCCCTGTGGCCCGCGTACCTGCCTGCGCGAATGAAGGAGTATGCGCCTCGGCTCGCGCCCTTCGGCTCGCCCGAAACGTTGACCGAGCGGATCCATCGCTTGGGCGAGTATGCGCTTTTGCCCACACCCCCCATTCTCTCCGTGGCGGGCGAGCCCATCATGCGTGTGCCCGAGGCAGGGTACATCGAGCTCGGGCTCGTCGCCGCGCGCCGTCGCGAGAACCTCGCCGCCGCGGAGACGCCTCGGGGGCACCTCGCCGAAATGGACGCGACCGGCGTCGACGTTGCCGTCCTGCTCCCGACGTACGCGTCTTTCCTCGTTCATGACGACGCCATCGACGCGGAGCGCTCGCGAGCCTACGCGCACGCCTACAATCGATGGCTGAACGATTTCTGCTCGAACGCGCCGACCCGGCTCCTGGGCCCGGCGCTCCTCTCGCGCCACGATCCGGAGGCCATGGTGGACGACCTGGAGCAAGCGGTCCGCGACGGCCAGCGCTCCGTGATCCTCCGGCCGAACCCGGTGCAGGGCCGCACGCTGAGCGCCCCTGCGCATGCGCGGTTCTGGGCCGCGTGCGAGCACCACGCAATCACCGTCCTCCTGCACGAAGGCACACACGCACGTGTCTCCGCGGCGGGGGCGGATCGCTTCGAGACGCGCTTCGGCCAGCATGCTTGCTCGCATCCCATGGAGGCCATGATGGCGCTGCTTTCGCTGCTCGAAGGCGGCGTCCTCGAAGCGCACCCGACGCTGCGGGTGGGCCTGCTCGAGGCGGGATGCGGCTTTTTGCCTTATTGGCTCTGGCGGCTCGACCACGTCGAGTATTCGCAGATGCGCGGCGAGGTGCGCGGTCGGGTGCGCCTGCCGCCCTCCGAATACTTCCAGCGGCAATGCTGGATCGCGCTCGAGCCGAACGAGCCCATGCTCGACCGGGTGGTGACGGAGATCGGCGCGGCGCGTATGGTATTCGGAACGGATTTCCCCCACCTCGATCATGGCCCCGGAATGGTCGGCGACATGATGGCCCAGCAGGGCGCGCTCGGCGCTGAAGCGCTGCGAACGATCCTATGGGAGAGCGCATGCAACCTGATGGGAATCGATGGCAGGGCATGAGGAGCGAGCTTGGCCGGACGCACCGCGGCTACCGTGGCGGCAAGCGCCTCGGTGATGCACGACGCGACCGCACCCAGGCGCGCTTGCCCGAGAAGACGACCGCGATCTGATGGATGGGCTTCGCGCCTCGCTCGCGCAGATCCTGTGCGTATTCGAGCGTCTCGATCTGCAAGAGCGCGGCCTCCAGCGTCGCCTCGACCTTTGCCTTGCTGGGGACCTTGGAGCCTCGCGCCGGCAGGACCTTGAGCTCCATCACCACACCAGGCAAGCCCGGCCTCTTCGGGATCAGCATCACGTCGTATCGCCCGTACCCCGATTCGCGGTTCGATTTTATCTCGAAGATTCGCCCTTCGAGCGTGATGAGCAATCCCATGAGGAACACGTGATAGTGCGCTTCGATTTCCTTCGGCGCGCGATCGTAGTTGGATAACTTGAGCAGGAAGCCCTCCAGGAGGACGGCGAGCCGCTCCGCGTTCCCCTCGAAAAGAGACATTTCGAGTTCGGCGAGCCCCGGCTTGCCGCCGATGCCGGCCTCCATCCACCGCTTGAAGATGCGCGTGAACTTCCCCCGGACCTCTCGATTCGGGAAGGACAGCTCGCAGATCGGCTCGCCGTCCTCGTCTTCTTCGCGCTGCGCGATCACCTCGGCCCGCAAGTAGCCGGCCATCACCAGGATGCTCCATACCGTTTCTTGGTGGCTCGTCGCGTCCCGCAGCGCGATATGATCCTGGATGGGTTTCTCGATGACCTCGCCGCGCAGGAGCTTCTCGAAGTCATCGTAACATTGCGTGAACCACCGGGCGATCAGCTCTTCGGAGATGTCGCTCGGGCTCTCCCTCGCCCAGTAATCGAGAAACCGTACGTCGCTCTGGCGCACGAAGTTCAGCACCGACCATGGATTGAAGATCGACTGCTGGCCGAACAAATACCCCTGGTACCACCTGCGGACCCGCTCGCGCTGTTCGTATGCCTCGGCGTCCCGGAGGATCTTCGTCGTCTCCTCCTCGGTGAACCCGAACGACGTCGCGCACTCCGAACAAAGGATCGAATACGTCACGACGTTGTTGAGCCCCGAAAAGATGCTCTCGTTGGAGATCCGGAGGATCCCCGTCAGGACACCTTTGGCCAGGTGGGGATTGTCCTTGATGCCAGAATGAAGAAACTTTCGAATCAGGTCGACGGTCTCGGCGAACGATTTGTGCACCTGAGACAGGTGCAGCGGAGCATCGTATTCGTCCACGAGGATGACCACGCGCTTGCCATGGTACCGGTGCAGGAACCTGGACAAATCGGCCAGCGCCGAGCACAGGAGGGCCTCGTCTGCGCGACGCTCGAAGATCTCCAGAAAACGCACGCGCTCATGCGGCGCGAGCGCGCCCTCGGTCAGGAGATACGAATGCGCTTCGTAGATCCGCCGAGCTTCCTCGCGGAGCGTCTCCCGGGCCTCCACGCGATCCCCTGCCCACACGGTCCCGAGGCGCGTGTAAATGACCGGGTATTGCTGGAAATGAGCGAGAGCGTCCGGGTCCTGCATGACCGCGAGCCCCTCGAACAGCGGCCTCCGGTCCTCCGGGGTCCGCTCGAGGAAGCACTTGAGCATCGACATGTTCAGCGACTTGCCGAACCGCCTCGGCCGCGGGAACAGCAGCACCTGCGGCGGCGCCCGGAGGACCTCGCCGATGAACGCCGTCTTGTCGACGTAGTACCTGCGGCCCTCGCGCAGCGCCTTGAAGTCCGAGACCCCGATGGGAACATCAAGCGGTCGCATGAACACCCCCATGCACGCGCTTGCCCTGACGAACCACGGAGGTTCGGCGCAGGACGACGGTAAAACCGTACGTTTGGCCAAGCGTCCAGAAGATGAGCGGTTTCCGGCGGAACTGCGCCATGGGTCGTGCTCCTGGCAGGGTCGTCTCCAGGTCCGTTTGCCATGTACGCCGGTCCGCGGCCAAACTCAAGGGGCGAACGCTCTGCCGTTCAGCCCGTGCGTCGGTTTTGCCTGTGCCTCGGTTCGTCTAGACAAAACTCGTCCCGGGCGAGAGGCTCATGCCGGGGCCGCGCTCCTCGCTTCGGGCGCGAACCTCGAGGACCCACACATGGCTCGGAGTGAAAGCGCGCCTCGTCGGCGCCACCCACTGCGCCTTGCGTGGGCCGATGCGGGAGGCGTGGCCAAGACAAGGAGGTGTCGACAGAAGAGGGAGCTCCTGACAGCCGCAGGATGGAGGATGAAGAAAAGTTGGTGCCTTTGTCAGATCGACGTCCTCGTCGTGTCACTCTCCGGTCATGAACGCTCTCGCGCCTCCTTTTACCGAGCTGATCGACGCCTTCGTCCACGTGACCGGCGCGGCAGCTCTCGTCGGGAAGGCCGACGATCTGCAGCACGGACTGCAGCAGCTCGCGGCCGAGCTTTCGGTCGTCGGCGCCGAGGTCCATCGGGCGAACGTGGCGGGGATCAGGCTCGTGGACGCGGTGGACCAGCCGGCTCGGTATCCGGCGCTCGCCAGGTTTCATGCGACCTTCGACGACCTGCTCACCCTGACGCTGCCGCCGGAGGTCGCGAAATGGGCCGAGCGCCTCCTACGTCTCCCGGAGATCCCTTATTATGAGGAGGCACGGACATACCTCCTCGTCCTCGCGAGACACGCTGAAAATCCGCAACTGCGCGCGCTCTACCGTCTGATCGCGACCGAGATCGTCCGGGCCCACCTCATCGTCCACGCCCACAGGGACGCCGCGTTGCTGGCCCAAATACCGATCGATGACCTTTCCCTGCTCGAAATTGCAGAAAGAGAGGTCGATTGGTACCTGTCGAACCTCGACGAGTCGTTCGACGTACGGGAGTTTCATATCCTGCTGGCCAGCGCGCTCTGCAAGCTCACCCAGCATGCCCAAGAGCTCGCGGAGGCCCTGGCGCGACTCGATCGCGACGTGCGCGAAGCGATGGAGCGCCGAGCGCGCGTCGATGCGCTCCTGGCCGAGATGGACTCAATCGATGCGTTGCTGATCCGAAACGCATTCGCAGGCGAGGCGCAGATCGGGATCGAGCGCCTCCAGGATCTGCACCCGATGCTCCTCGGCAACAAGAAACGGAACACGCTCGATAAGCAGCTCAGCCGGCTCCGCAGACAAATCGAGAAGGGTGGCGCCGAGTCCGTCAAGCGCAAAGGAACGAGCTTCCTGGATCTCGTCAAGGTCGTCCCAGAAAGCAGCAAAAAGTCGCGCAGCAAGAACAAGAAGAAGGAGGCCCAGCGATGAACAGCACTCGATGGACATGGGACCAAATCATCCTCGCGCTGCGCCAGCATCCTTTCGGGACCATGATTCGGGTACCCGCGGGACAGATCGCTCATCCGATCGACGTGGCGATGATCCCTGCGGTCGGCGTGCCCCTCGGCCAACAGGCCGATTACGTGTGGCCAGCCGACAACGCCACGCTCTGTCACGTGGCTGATTTCGGCGCGCATTACGACGTGAGGCTCGCTCCAGCGCCCCAGATGCATCATCCCCAGCCGTACGCTCCGCCCCTTCCGCAATTCATGCCATATGTGCCGCCAGCTCCTCCGCCGCCTCCGCAGCCGGCCATCAACGACGCAGGAGCCGCAGTCCTCGCGACGACGGCTCTCGGCGCGCTCCTCGGGGCGATTGGCGGGACGAAGCAATCCATGACCACGGGAGCTCTCCTCGGCGGCGTGTTTGGCCTCGCCGCTGTGGCCGTGAGCAACGCCGAGAATTCGCCTGCAACCAGCGAAGCCGCCGTGTCCATCGCCCAACTCCTCGCAAAGCTCGCGCAGGCGGAAGAAACGAGCCGAGCGAGAGGCGGAGGGCGGGCGCCCGCGCTGGAGAGCGAACTCGCCCCAACCGAGCGCCTGAACGCACTACGCCAGAAAATACGCGCCGTCGAGGCGAAGCGGAAGGAAACCTCGACCGAGCGCCTCGCGCGGTTGTTGAATGCGCCGTCAGAAGTTTACGATCCGCGCTCGTCCCACGCTCCCGAAGAAGCCGCGCCCCGCAAACGCGCACGGAAACAAGCGGCGACCGAAAAGCCCGCACGCGGGCGACATAAAAAGTAACCCCGAACAAGAAATAGTAAATATTTGAAGAAAAGGAACTCGCCATGCTCGTCCCTGTCCTTGCCCTGCTCCTCGTCGGTGCCCTGACAAAAACGGGTATCACGAAAGCCAAGTCCGGCATGAGCGCCCTCGAACGAGCACGAGAACTCGTGCGCGACGCAGAAGAACGCCACGAAGGCTTTCGCCAAGCTCACGCGGCGTGGATTGCCGCCGTGAACGCCGATACTGATGCATTCGGACGATTCAAGGTTGACACGATGGCCACCTTCCAGCGATTCGGCCTCGTCCTCGATCGGCTTCATCAGCGCATGCGGCTCGATCCGATTCTGCACGCCTGGGCCTTCGACAGGAGCACCCTCCCCTCTCCGTGCCACGTTCCCGTCTCGGTCGACGCGGCGAATGCGATCGGAGGGGCGATGACGGCGATCTCGGCAGGCTCGGCGACCGCAGCAGGAGCCTTGGCGCTCGCCGGAACCGTAGGCGTGGCCAGTACGGGGACAGCGATTGGCTCGTTGAGCGGCGCAGCGGCGACGAACGCGACCCTGGCCTGGTTGGGCGGCGGCTCCCTCGCTGCCGGGGGCTTTGGAATGGCCGGTGGGACGCTGATCGTCGGAGGGCTCGCGGTCGCGCCCGCAGTCGCGGTGGCCGGCTTCGTGATCGAGGTACACGGGCAGAAGGCGCTCACCGCGGCCGCGACGCACGCAGCGGCTCTGGAGATGGCAATCGCACGGATGAGCAACGAGATCGCCCTTCTTCACGGGGTACGCCAGCGCATCGACGAACTTCAGCGGGTTGGGCAGGGCCTGCACCACGGTCTGAAGGACATCCTCGTCTGCCTCGAGATGATCAGGGACGATTTCGATTCCAACGATCCGGACCACCTCGCCCGCCTCTCCTTGGGCTTCCAGTACGCGCGTGCCCTCGCAGATGTGCTACGAGTGCCAATCGTTCCGGGGAATGGCGATCGCATCGGACAGATCGTCGCTCGGCAGGCCAATATCAAGCCCGGGCAGGGGTAACATGAGAGGGAGCGTGGACATGACGACGCGTGACGGAGCAGGGGGCACGACAGAACAAACGCTCCTGGCGAAGGTGGTCGTGCCACTCGATGCGCTGAAGCTGCTCACAGAGGTCGTGGCGAGCGTCGCAATGATGCATCGGACGACGCAGGAAGAGCAGACGAAGCGCGCGCACATCGAGGCGCAGGTGCTTGTGAAAATCGAGGCCGTCAGCTCGATGCGAGAGGTCCTCATCGACTATTTGGCCCGTTCCTTCGACGAACGCCGTGGGCTCTTCGATGAACTCTTCTCGCGGCTCGGTGAAGCAGCAGAGGTGCGCGACGTGAAGATGGCCGCTTCGATACTCGGTGGAATCGTCGAAATTGCCAGGTCGAACCCCCTCGGCGACTTGGCCGAGCTCTCGACGATCGCCGACTTGCTCGGCAAAGACGGAGCGGAATGGAAGATCTGAAGTCGCGTAGCTACACGAGACCGACCCCGCGGGCTCGCACCAAAAGTTAGCGGAGGAGAAGGGATTCGAACCCCTGGTACCCTTCCGGGTACGGCGGTTTTCAAAAACGAGGGTGCGGATGGGGGGTGGCATGGGTTTGGTGAGGGATTTCTAGGGGTTACTGCTGGCAAGGAACCGCGGGAGGGGGGGCTTGCCAGGAATTTGCCAGAACTTCGTTCCCTGGCTACTTACCGATGTTCCCGTGTGCTTGAAGGATGAGCGCGTAAGCCTCCCGCCATCCAGGCGACCGCTGCTCGACCACGCGTGCGAGCCAGCGGCGTACCCACCCCACGACGCCTGGGTAGGTCGATGGGGCCGAAAGCCACGTGCGAGCACGCTCTACGAGCCGTGGGCAATGCTCGGCGGGCGCCGCGTAGACGAGCGACGAGATCGGCCCGCCGCTGTCCTGGACCCTGGGATGCGGGTTCGGCGGGAGCGCTGCGAGCTCATCGACGAGCTCGAGGAGCGCATCGGGCATTCGCTTCCAGAGAACCTCGCGAACTCCGTGGCACCACGGGTCGACACGCCCGTCACGAACGGCTTCTAGCGCCAACGCCTTGGGCAAGGCACTGAAGACGGTCGCGTCGTTGCTCCAGCGCCCCTCCTGCTTGGACCACAGGTCCAGCCAACGAGCCCATATGGGTTCCGTGAGCCAAGGCCATACCTCCGGCATCTCTGCGAGCTGCCGGTAGAACACTTCCGGGAGAACGTCGGCGGACGCAAGCTTCCAGATGTGCTGCGCATCTTCGTGTTTTGGGCCAAACCCTCCGCGTCCGATCCACCGGAAGGGGGGGAATCGCCAAATGTCCTTGTTGCTCATCCAACAGCGCCAGCACCAGCGGAGCACGTCCACGACCTCCATCCCCCGCCGCTCGCAGGCCTCCTCCAGCGCCTCGAGTCCGAAGGACAAGAAGAGAAGCGGTTCGCGCTCGGATGGCTGGATCTCGAGCTCCGCTCCGCTCGCCAGCATGACCAGCAGATCGGGCGTTTGGAGCTCGAGCAAGCGGTGGTGACGATGCAAGACGCCGAATCTGTCCAGCAAAGCCGCGCCTAGACGATACGCCAGAAGCCCGAGTGGACCCGAGTCACCATTCTCCGTGCGGGCTCGACCTACCCACTGGATGCTTGACAGCGCCTCGAAGAAGAGGTTTTTCTCTCCCGCGTCCTCGGGAAGTCCGCGCCATGGGTTCAATGCGGAGCGGTCGATCTCCACGCCAGCCTCGGTGAGCGCGCGCGAGATCGAAAACGCCGCGAAGAGCCACACGTCGGTCGACGTGGCCCCGCGATGTTCATGTTGGGCAACCTGAAGGAGCGGGATCGGTGGCCAGTTCGTATACCGCTGAAACGTATAGCGCATCTGCCGGGCCCAGATCGTGTGGACCCAATCCATCGGCGGCGGCGAGACGCCCCTCATGAGCGCGATCCCGATTGCACGAAACACCCCGTCGAGCGCGGCCATCTGCTCCGGGGACGTCGGCTCCCCGGCCTTCATGCAGGCCTCGATGCCACGGAAATCGCCGGCGCGTACGTCGTCGATCAACCGATGCAGCGCGCTCTCCGACGTGCCCGGGTAGAGCAGCAGCGATCCGAGCCCGCTCGGGGCGTCGTCATACAAGCTGGCAATGGCGACGCTGGCGATGGCGTTGGAGATCCAGGTTGGCCTGATGAACCAGCAATGATCATGACGTTCCGCGAGAACGCCTATCGCCTTGAGCCCAGCGATGACAGACGCACCATCAGGAGCCAAGAGGGCACGAAGTTGCGGGACCACATCGCTTTCGGCTGCGTCGAGCACCGAAAGGAGACGATCCCGATTCAGCTCCGGTGCATGCCCGCGAGGAACCAGTTCGATCCAACAAGATTCGCATAACGCGGGGCCGAAGCCACGGCGGAGTCGTTCCATTTCCATATCCCGCAGCATCTCGGGTCCACACATCCTGAGCAGTTCCGTGGTACCCGGAGCGCATCGGCGATCGTCCCGCTCCAACAGGGCCTTGAGCCAGATGCGAACCAACCAGAGGGGATCTTTGACTTGTCGCTCACGATCCTCGAATCGGTCAAGCCCCGCATACTCGACGATGCCGAGAAACCCGATCAATTCGCCGGGCGTTTCGAATAGCGCGAGCATGTCCTCGTGAGACAGGAGCTCGCGCACTCGGCCTGCGTCAAACCCGCCGCCGGGTTTCACCCGCTTGGTGACCCATTTGAGCAGCGCATCCGCCCACACCGCCGCGTGCTGCGTGTGGAGAATGGTAAACAACGAGTGCGCGACGGCCTGTCCCAACTTTTCCCCAGGGAGTGAGGGCAGGCGGGGCACACCATGGTCGTACAAGCCGTTATTCGGGCTCTCCGACTTCTCTGGTGGCGGGTTTGGACAGGCGACGCAGATCGCCACCTCCGCCGGGGTTCCTTCGAGGGCTTCCACCGAAAGCCCCGCCGTCGACGCCAAATCGACATATACGCGTCCTTGGCTGGGAAGCTCAACGTCTGCCCAGCTTTCGGCCTGGAGGAAGGTCCAGCCATATCGCGCGTCGAGCCAGCGGCCGACGAGCGTCTTTCCTGCGCCGGTCGGCGCCACCCACCACGTTCGCGCCTCTCGGGGTCCTCCCACGCGCATGAGCGCGGGCGGCACACCGGGGAATGGTTCTTCCGAGCGGAGATCGATCGCCCGAAGGGCCGGAAACTGATCCTCCCCCGGATCCGTGGACAAACCCAAAGGCGCGGAGATGCGCTAGGAGAGTTCCATGGCGAGGCGGAAGCGGAGGTCGTTCAGCGCGGAGTTCAAGGCAGAGGCGGTTCGTCTCTGCCAGGTTGGGGACCGGAGCATCGCGAAGGTCGCGAAGGATCTGGATCTCACCGAAACGGCGCTAC